>BADC01000456.1 GCA_000333435.1 Corynebacterium-like bacterium B27
TACGCCGCGTTCGGTCAGTTGGAGCAGGGCACCAACCTCAAGGGGTGGGTGTACCGCATCCTCACGAACACGTTCATCAACACCTACCGCAAGAAGCAGCGCGACCCGTACCAGGGGTCGACCAGCGACATGGAGGACTGGCAGCTGGGCACGGCCGAGTCGGCCACCGCGACCCTGTCGAGCCGCTCGGCCGAGGCGGAGGCCATCGATCATCTGCCCGACAGCGATGTCAAAGAGGCGCTGCAGTCGATTCCCGAAGACTTCCGTCTGGCCGTGTACCTGGCCGACGTCGAAGGGTTCTCCTACCAGGAGATCGCCGACATCATGAAGACCCCCGTGGGTACGGTCATGAGTCGCCTGCATCGTGGCCGGCGACTTCTCCGGGGGCTGTTGACCGATTATGCGAAGGAGCGGGGCCTCGCCACCGCATCCGCCAAAGGGAGCAAGAAATGACTGACTGCGGTTGCGACAAGGCACGGGCAGAGCTCGAAGAGTATCTGCGGAACGAGATCTGCCGAACGGATGCGGCCGAGATCAAAGCGCACCTCGAGACCTGCGAGGGGTGTCAGTCCGAGCTCCACATCGGCATCGTGCTCACCCAGACGGTGCAGCGCGCGTGCAAGGAGACCGCTCCCGAGGAACTGAAGGACCAGCTCCTCGCCCGCATCCGCACCCTTCAGGCCCACTGACCTCGTCAGCGGCCGGCCCCGCGCAGGGAGCCGGTCGTCTGACCGTCCGGATCGAAGATCACGCAGCTGATCGTCTTGCCGCCGTCTTCGTACCAGGAGGCCAGGAGCGGCGTGTAGCTCGCGTACCGATACTCGGACTCACCGTAGGGCACACCGACGAAGTCCTCGAAGGCAGTACTGCAGCCTTCGTCGGCCTGCGCCGCCATGTCGTCGTCGCTCGGAAACATGTCGCCGGTCGCATCGAACTCGTAGTAGACCTCTGAGTCGTGCGCCTCGTCGCAGTCGACCACGGGCACGTGATCGACCTCGCCGTCCGTGCCCGCGTCGTTCAGGCAATCGCCGACGTCGACCGCGAAGACGCTCGTCGTCGCTTCGTCGCCACCCGTCGAGCAACTCGTCAGTGCACTCAGCGCCAACACGGCGACGGTGACGCCGAATGCGCGGCGTAACAGTGAGGACGCCCCAGGCATCGACATCTCCAACCCCCATACTGATGATTGCTCGGGAATGAGCAATCATCAGTATAGGGTCGGAGTCGGCTCGG
>BADC01000455.1 GCA_000333435.1 Corynebacterium-like bacterium B27
GATTCGGGCGGATGCGCACCGACGATTCATCGAACTCGTCGTCGTCATCGTCCGCGTCGTCGTCGGCCCACCAGCTCATGCGCCACCCGTGAGCATGTGGCGCCAGAGCTCGGGGAACTCCGGCATGGTCTTCGAGGTCGACGCGATGTCGTGCACCAGTACGCCGTCGACGGCGAGGCCGATCACGGCGCCCGCGGTTGCCATGCGGTGGTCGGCGTAGCTCGACCAGACACCGCCGTGCAGGGGCCGAGGGTTCACCGCGAGGCCGTCGGGCAGCTCCGTGACGTCGCCGCCGAGCTGGTTGATCTCGGTGGCGAGCGCGGCGAGCCGATCGGTCTCGTGGTGGCGGATGTGGCCGATCCCGGTGATCTCGCTCGGCTCCGTGGCGAGCGCCGCCAGCGCGACGACGGTCGGGGCGAGTTCGCCGCCGGTGCTGAGGTCGATCTGGATGCCCCGGATGCGCTCGCCCCCGGTGACGGTGAGCGCGCCCGCCGACCGTTCCACCGTGGCACCGAACAGGGGCAGGATGTCGGCGAGATCGGCGCCGACCTGAGTCGTCGCATCCGGCCAGCCGGTGATCGTCACCCGGCCGCCCGTGACCAGCGCGGCGGCGAGGAACGGCGCCGCGTTCGAGAGGTCGGGCTCGATCGCGACCTCGGCCCCGCTGATCGGGCCGGACGGCACCGTCCAGCTGTCGTGTGCGGCACCGACGGCGACCTCGACACCGCGCCCGCGCAACGCGGCCACGGTCATCTCGATGTGCGGCTGGCTGGGGAGACGGGCGCCTGAGTGGCGCAGCTCGAGGCCGTCGTCGAACCGCGCCGCCGCCAGCAGCAGGCCGCTCACGAACTGGCTCGACGCGGAGGCGTCGATGGTGAGCGCGCCACCCGTGACGCGGCCGCTGCCGTGCACGGTGAAAGGCAGGGCGGCGCGACCGTCGTCGCCGATGTCGACGCCGAGCGAGCGCAGAGACGAGATGGTGGTGGCCATCGGCCGGCGCCGGGCGCCCTCGTCGCCGTCGAAGGTCGTCGGCCCGAGCGCCAGGGCGGCGACCGGAGGAAGGAAGCGCATGACGGTGCCGGCCAGGCCGCAGTCGATCGTGGTGCTGCCGAGCAGCTCGTCGGCCGGCGTGATCGCGAGGTCGGGGCCGAACCGGCCGGAGCCGTCGACCCGGGTGACGGTGGTGCCGAGCGAACGGAGCGCTTCGACCATGAGGTCGCTGTCGCGCGAGTGCAGGGGGGAGCGGAGGAGCGAGGGGGAGTCGGCGAGTGCCGAGAGCACGAGCTCGCGGTTGGTGAGCGACTTCGATCCTGGCACCTCGACCACCGCGGTGACGGGCGTCGTGGCGCGTGGCGCGGGCCAGTGCTCCTCGGTCGGCTGGGGCGCGTCGTCGCCGTAGGGGTTGAACTCCGGCTTGGAATATCTCGAAACAGGCATCGGTTATCAGAGTAGTCGGCTGCGCACAGCAGCTGAGAGAACGTGTGGAGGAAGACGGCGTGACGGCTACCGCAGTGCTGACCGAGCCCAGGACGACCATCGAGGTCGATCCGGCGGGGCCGGTCGTAGACTTGGGCGTGATGAGCACAGCCACCCCAGACCCGCGCGCCTTCTTCGAAGAGCAGGCCATTCCCGTTCCTCGATCAGCTCTACGG
>BADC01000454.1 GCA_000333435.1 Corynebacterium-like bacterium B27
TGTCGACACTATTTCGACTGGCCTTGTCGATCTCCACGACGCGGCTGATCCTGATGTACGGCCATGCTGGCCACATCATCCAGACCTTCGGCAAGGTGGTTGCGGGTGGCAACATCGTCGTCGGCTTGGTGGTGTTCCTGATCATCACCGTCGTGCAGTTCATCGTCATCGCCAAGGGTGCCGAGCGCGTCGCCGAGGTGGCGGCGCGGTTCAGCCTCGATTCGATGCCGGGCAAGCAGCTTTCGATCGACAGCGACCTGCGTTCCGGTCTGATCGACAAGGACGAGGCGCGACGTAAGCGGCGCGTGCTGGAGCTGGAGAGCAAGCTCCACGGCAGCCTCGACGGTGCGATGAAGTTCGTGAAGGGCGATGCGATCGCCTCGATCGTGATCGTGATCGTCAACCTGATCGGCGGCCTCGCCATCGGCGTGATGCAGCAGGGGCTGGATCTCTCCGATGCCACGCAGAAATATTCGATCCTGACGATCGGCGAGGGCCTCGTCGCGCAGATCCCGGCGTTGCTCGGCGCGATGGCGGCG
>BADC01000453.1 GCA_000333435.1 Corynebacterium-like bacterium B27
CTTCGTCACCGGTCTCGTGCTGGTGCTGCTCGGCATCTCGACGGTCAACTACTACGTGAGCGTCTCGCCGCTGCCGCCGCCGGGTCGCCGACAGCCGGGGCTGCGGGGCGGATTCGCCGAGCCGAGCGAGCAGCCCCGCGTAGACGGCGTCGCCCTCCTCGACGAACTCGTCGGGCGCCTCGATGCCCACCTCGTCGAAGCGGTCGGGGTCGGCCTCGCCGTACTCCGCGTTCTCGTCGTCGGGGTCGTCGGCGGGCGGGCCGAAGTCTCCACCGAAGAACTGATCAGACATTCTGGGTCACCGACTTCCGGCTCACAGCGATGAGGAACTCATCCTGATTGGCGTACTTTCCCGCGCCCACCCGCGCGAAGTGCTCCGGGGCCGCGGCAGCGACCGTGCCGAGCCACTCCGAGGCGAGCACCTCACGATACCCGTCGATCGCCGGGGTGTCGCGGGGTGAATGCACCGCGAAGTCGGTGGCGAGGGTCTCCCCCGTGATGTCGACGGCTGCGCGGGCCGAGGCCACCGCGTCGGCGTCGGCGTCGGCGAAGAACACGAGGTCGAGGGCGATGCGGTCGCTGACCTCGAAGCCGGCCGACTTGCGCGCATCCTGAACGGCACGGATGACGTCGCGCGCCAGCCCCTCGGCCTCGAGCTCCGGGGTGAGCGTGGTGTCGAGCAGCACGAAGCCGCCGCCGGGCAGCAGGGCGAGGGCACGGGAGTGCTGCTCCTCGCCGCCGTCGGCGGTGCTGCCGGACGCCGCCTCGAGCACGAGTTCGTACTCCCCCTCGACCAGTTCGATGCCGCCGGCGGTCACCACGCCGTCGAGCTCGGTCCAGTCGCCCGAGCGTGCGCCCTGGATGGCCTGCTGCACGCTCTTGCCGAGCCGGGGCCCGGCGGCGCGGGCGTTGACCGTCAGCCGCGAGGTGATGCCGAACTCCGCGGCCGTCGACTCGGCCTGGTCGACGAACACGACCGCCTTCACGTTCAGCTCGTCCTTCAGGATGCCCTCGAACTGTGCCAGCGCGCTCGCGTCGTCGGTGACGACGGTGAGCTCGGCGAGCGGCAGGCGCACCCGCAGGCCGTTGGCCTTGCGGAGCGACAGCACCGTCGAGGAGATGGCGCGCACCGCATCCATCGTGTGCACGAGCCCGGCGTCGGCCGGGAAGTGGTTCTCGTTCGGCCAGTCGGTGAGGTGCACGCTGCGGCCGCCGGTGAGTCCCTTCCACATCGACTCCGCGACGAGCGGCAGGAGCGGGGCCGCGACGCGCGTGACCGTCTCGAGCACCGTGTAGAGGGTGTCGAAGGCGTCGTGGTCGTCGCCCGACCAGAAGCGGTCGCGCGACCGGCGCACGTACCAGTTCGTGAGAACGTCGGCGAAGTCGCGGAGTTTCGCGGCGGCGAGCGTCGCATCCAGCGCCTCGAAATCGGCCGTCACGCTCTGCACGAGCTCACGGGTCTTGGCGAGCAGGTAGCGGTCGAGCACGTCCTGCGAGTCGGTGCGCCAGGATGCCTCGTAGCCCGCGGGGCCCGCCGAGTTGGCGTAGAGAGTGAAGAAGTAATAGGTGCTCCACAGCGGCAGCAGCAGTTCGCGCACGCCCTGCCGGATGCCCTCCTCGGTCACGATCAGGTTGCCGCCCCGCAAGACCGGCGACGACATGAGGAACCAGCGCATCGCATCCGACCCGTCGCGGTCGAAGACCTCCGAGACGTCGGGGTAGTTGCGCAGCGACTTCGACATCTTCTGCCCGTCGTTGCCGAGCACGATGCCGTGGCTGATCACGTTCTTGAAGGCGGGGCGGTCGAACAGCGCGGTGGAGAGCACGTGCATCACGTAGAACCAGCCGCGGGTCTGCCCGATGTACTCCACGATGAAGTCGGCGGGGCTGTGGGTGGCGAACCACTCCTCGTTCTCGAACGGGTAGTGCACCTGGGCGAACGGCATCGACCCGGAGTCGAACCAGACGTCGAAGACGTCCTCGATCCGGCGCATCGTCGACTGCCCGGTCGGGTCGTCGGGGTTCGGGCGGGTGAGCTCGTCGATGAACGGGCGGTGGAGGTCCGGCTCGCCGTCTCGGTTCAACGGCAGCCGGCCGAAGTCTGCCTCGAGCTCGGCCAGCGAGCCGTAGACGTCGACGCGCGGGTAGTTGGGGTCGTCGCTCTTCCAGATCGGGATGGGCGAGCCCCAGTAGCGGTTGCGCGAGATCGACCAGTCGCGCGCGCCCGAGACCCATTTGCCGAACTGCCCGTCCTTGACGTTCTCGGGCACCCACTCGATCTGCTGGTTGAGCTCCTCCATGCGGTCGCGGATGGTCGAGACGCGCACGAACCAGCTCGAGACCGCCTTGTAGATGAGCGGGTTGCGGCAACGCCAGCAGTGCGGATAGCTGTGCTCGTAGCTGGCTTGGCGCACCAGGCGCCCGGCCTCCTGAAGCATGCGCGAGAGGGGCCTGTTGGCGTCGAAGACGTGCTGGCCCGCGACATCCGGAACGCTGGCGAGGAAGCGCCCGCCGTCGTCGACGGAGATGATCACCGGGATGCCGGCCGCCTCGCAGACCTTCTGGTCTTCTTCACCGTAGGCGGGGGCCTGGTGCACGATGCCGGTGCCGTCGCCGGTGGAGACGTAGTCGGCCACGAGGATCTGCCACGCGTTCTGGGTGCCGTACTTCTCGGTGTCGGCGTAGTAGTCCCAGATGCGGTCGTAGGCGACCCCCTCCAGGTCGCGCCCGCTGTACACCGCGCGGCGGCCGGTGCCCGGCTCGGTGGCCCAGGCCGCCGACGCCTCGAGCGCCGCCTCGGCGGAGTCGTAGCCGAGGTCGCGCGCGTAGGAGCCGACGAGCTCACGCGCGAGCAGGAACTCCTGGCCGCGCAACTTCTCCTGCACCCCCGTGCGCTCCCCCGGGGCCAGGGCGTGCGGCACCACGACGTACTCGATCTCGGGGCCGACGGCGAGGGCGAGGTTGGTGGGCAGCGTCCACGGAGTGGTCGTCCACGCCAGCGCCTCGACGCCGGTCAGGCCGAGCGACTCGGCGCGGCTGCCGACGAGGGGGAAGGTGACGGTGACCGTCTGGTCCTGCCGCATCTTGTACACGTCGTCGTCCATGCGGAGCTCGTGGTTCGAGAGCGGGGTCTCGTCTTTCCAGCAATAGGGCAGCACGCGGTAGCCCTCGTAGGCGAGGCCCTTCGAGTACAGCTCTTTGAAGGCCCAGAGCACGCTCTCCATGAACGTGATGTCGAGGGTCTTGTAGTCGTTGTCGAAGTCGACCCAGCGTGCCTGCCGGGTGACGTACTCCTGCCACTCCTGGGTGTACTTCAGCACCGACTTGCGGCTGGCCGCGTTGAAGACCTCGACGCCCATCTCCTCGATCTGGCTCTTCTCGGTGATGCCGAGCTGCTTCATCGCCTCGAGTTCGGCGGGCAGGCCGTGGGTGTCCCAGCCGAAGCGGCGCTCCACCTTCTTGCCGCGCATGGTCTGGAACCGCGGGAAGAGGTCTTTGGCGTAGCCGGTGAGCAGGTGCCCGTAGTGCGGCAGGCCGTTCGCGAACGGCGGGCCGTCGTAGAAGACCCACTCCGGCGCATCCGCCCGGTTCTGGATGCTCGCCCGGAAAGTGTCGTCGCCCTTCCAGAAGGCCAGCACCCCCTCTTCGACGGCGGGGAAGCTCGGCGACGGGACGACGGCTGAGAACTCGTCAGAGTCTTTGGGGTACATGCTGCTCCTGGACGGCCGGATGTCTTCTGCGTATGTCCACGAGGACGGATCGGAGCCGTGCTCCCCACCGCGGTACCACCTCGCTTGCCGATCGCTTGCGCGCTCGACCGCTCGTTCTCAGGCGATGACGGGCCCGACCCGTTCGGTTCTACCGGGTGCTCGCGCACCGTTCTTCCGAAAGCTCCCCGGTGATCGCCGGTTCACAGCCATGTTGCAGGTGATTCTACCGGATTCAGAGGCCGGCCCGGCGGTATCCGTCGACAACCGGATGCACGGTGCGCTCGAGGTACGAGACGAGCGGTGACCGGGTCGGCCCGTCGGCGGCCCAGCGCCCGACGGCGGCGGCCGCGGCGCCGAGCACGGCGAGCGCGACGGCCCGGGCCTGCAGCGGGCGGGCGGCGCCTCGGGGGTCGACGCCCCACAGACGCGCCACCAGGTACCGCTCGATCAGCTCGGCGTGCGCGAGTGCGCGGGCGAGGCCGGCGGCGCGCAGTTCGGCGTCGATGCCCATCACGTCGTACTGCGTCAGCACGAGCGGCGCGCGGTCGGCGGTGAACCCGGCGGCGGTGACCAGGAGGGCCTCCTCCACCGCGCCGAGCGGGTCGTCGGCGGTCGCGCGTTCGGCGAGGGCATCCGTCAGCGCCTGCAGGCTCGCGTCGAGCTCCACCCAGAGCAGCTCGCTCTTCGAGCCGAAGTAGTTGAAGAAGGTGTTGCGGCTGACGCCCGCGCGCTGGGTGATCTGCTCGATCGTGGTCTTGGCGTAGCCCTGCTCGAGGAAGAGCTCGGAGGCGGCTTCTTCGAGCATCCGCTGCGAGGAGGCGCGGGGCCTGCCGACCATCTCATCTCCCGGTGCACCTGTCGAGGGGAATAAATAGATCCAGTACAAGAATTAGACTGGGTGGCGATCACAGCAGATCGCTCTCCCCACCATTCCACACAGGCAGGCTCTTCCGTGTCCAGACGCAGCATTCCCCTCCTCGCCGTGGCGGCCGCATCCGCCCTTCTCCTGGCCGGCTGCGCCGCCGACGCGGCACCCGGCGCGAGCAGCACCCCGGTGAGCGGCGGCACGCTCACCTACGCGACCGGGTTCGGCGAGCCAGACTGCCTCGACCCGCACAACGGCGGCAACATGCCGCAGGCGCTGGTGGGCACCAACTTCCTCGAGTCGCTGTTCTCGCAGGACGAATCCGGCGCCATCGTGCCGTGGCTGGCCACTGCCGGCACCCCGTCGGCCGACGGGCTGACCTGGGACATCACGCTGCGCGACGACGTGCAGTTCAGCGACGGCACCCCGTTCGACGCGGCGGCGGTGAAGGCGAACATCGAGCAGATCAAGGACCCGGCGACGGCGTCGTCGACGGGTATCCTCGCGCTCGGCAAGGTGCAGTCGGTGGAGGCCGTCGACCCGACCACGGCGCGGTTCCACCTCGCCGAGCCTGACAGCGCACTGCTCGAGTCGCTCGCCCAGACCTGGCTCGCGATGGAGTCGCCCGCCGGTCTCGCGCGGGGGCTGGACGCCAACTGCGAGGCGCCGATCGGCACCGGGCCGTTCGTGGTGGAGAGCTGGACCAAGCAGGACAGCATCACGCTGGTGCGCAACGAGAACTACAACTCGGCGCCCTCGGGTGCCGCGCACGACGGGCCCGCCTACCTCGAGAAGATCGTCTGGCGCTTCATCCCCGACTCGGCCACCCGCTTCGCGGCGCTGCAGTCCGGCCAGGTCGACGTCATCGACGAGATGCAGCCCGACAACGTGGTGGCGGCCTCTACCAGCGACCAGTTCGACGTGCTCACCGGGGCGCTGCCCGGGGCATCAATTCGGCTCGAACTGAACGCGGGCTACGCGCCCTTCGACGACGAGCGGGTGCGCAAGGCGTTCGTGCACTCGGCGGATGTGAACCCCGGCATCGAGAGTCTGTTCTTCGGCACGGCGTCTCGGTCGTATTCGGTGCTCTCGTCGAGCACGCCCTACGGCGCATCCTTCCCCGACGACTACACGATCGATCCCTCACTCGCGAACGACCTCCTCGACGAGGCTGGCTGGACCGGGCGCGACTCGGAGGGGTACCGAACGAAGGACGGGCAGCGGCTCGTGGTGAAGTTCCCGGTGTCGACGAACCAGTCGATCCCGGCGGAGCAGTCGCTGTTCGAGCAGATCCAGGCCACCACCAAGGAGGTCGGCTTCGACGTGGAGCTGCAGCCGCTCGATCTGTCGTCGTGGTACGCGGCGCTCGGGTCGTGGGACTTCGGGGTGACGAGCGCGATCTACACGAAGAATTCGCCCGATGTGCTGCGCATCCTTTACCACTCGTCGAACATCACGCCGGCGCCGAGCGGGTACCACTCGAACAACGCGCACGTGTCTCTGCCCGAGCTCGACTCGCTGCTGACCGAGGCGGGACAGACGACGGATGACGCCACTCGCGCCGATCTCTACGAGCAGGCGCAGAAGATCCTCGCCGACGGCGCCTACGTGCTGCCGCTCTACGACCACCTGCAGAAGATCGGCTACTCGACGAAGGTGCACGGGTTGTCGCTCTTGCCGACACTCGAGATTCCGTACTTCGGAGACACGTGGGTGGAGCAGTAGGGCTGCCGGCGACTCCCCCGGACGCCGCGCTCTCGCCTTCACCCTCGCCGTCACCCTCGCCGGCGCCCGCGCCCTCGCGCTCACGCACGGTGCCGCGGGCGTGGGCGGGCGTGCGCTGGCTCGCGCTCCGCATCGGCGGGGCGGTCTTCGTGCTCTGGGCGGCGGCAACGCTGACCTTCTTCGGTCTTCGGCTGATTCCGGGCGACCCGGCCCAAGCCATCCTCGGCGGGCCGGGGTCGAACGCCAGCGCCGAAGCGCTCGCGCAGGTGCGGGCCGAGTACGGGCTCGACCAGCCGCTGCTCGTGCAGTACCTCGCGCAGCTCGGGCGGCTCGCCACGGGCGATCTCGGCACCTCGTACTCGCAGCGCGCATCCGTCGTGTCGATCATCGGGTCGCAGATCGGGGGCACACTGCTGCTCGCGGCGCTCGC
>BADC01000452.1 GCA_000333435.1 Corynebacterium-like bacterium B27
GATTATCGCACGCATTCTCAGATTGCTCGTGATGTACCTGTGCAACAATCGGAGCGTGCCAGCCGAGACCGCGCCATACCGCCGCCCGATCGGCTTCGCCGTCTTCCTCGTGGTGGCGGGCGTGGTGGGCTGGTATTCCTCGTTCGATCTCACGCTCGAGAAGATCCAGACCCTCATCAACCCGGACTACGTACCCACCTGCAACATCTCGCCGCTCGTCACCTGCGGGCCGAACATGGCGAGCTGGCAGGGGTCGCTGTTCGGCTTCCCCAACCCCGTCATCGGGGTGGCGGCGTTCGTGGCGCCGATCGTCGTGGGGGTGGCCATCCTGGCCGGCGCCCGCTTCGCGAAGTGGTTCTGGGTGCTGTTCAACCTCGGGTTCGCGCTCGCGCTGGTGTTCGTCATCTGGCTGATGACGCAGAGCATCTTCGTGCTCGGCACTCTGTGCCCCTACTGCATGCTCGTCTGGTCGGTCGTCATCCCGCTGTTCTTCTACGTCACCGCCTTCAACGTGAAAGAGGGCAACTTCGGCAACGGTACGGCGAGCCGGGAGATCGGGGCGCTGGTCTGGCCGTGGATCTGGATCCTGGCGCTGCTCGGCTACCTCGTGATCGTGGTGATGGCGCAGCTGCGGCTCGACGCCATCACCTCGATCATCCAGAGCCTGTAGGCCGCGCGGGGCTCAGTCGAACCAGAGGGCGAGCTCGCGGGCGGCCGACTCGGGCGAGTCACTGCCGTGCACGAGGTTCTGCTGCACGGCGAGGCCCCAGTCGCGGGCCAGGTCGCCGCGGATGGTGCCGGGGGCGGCCGTGGTGGGGTCGGTGGTGCCGGCGAGCGAACGGAAGCCCTCGATCACGCGGTTGCCGGCGATCCGGAGCGCCACGACAGGGCCGGACTCCATGAACTCGACCAGCGGCTCGTAGAACGGCTTGCCCTGGTGCTCCTCGTAGTGCTGGGCGAGCAGCTCGCGGTCGGGCTGGAGCAGCTTGACGTCGACCAGCTGGTAGCCCTTCGCCTCGATGCGGCGCAGGATCTCGCCGGTGAGGTTGCGGGCGACCCCGTCGGGCTTGACGAGGACGAGGGTTTCTTCGACGTGCGTGGTCACGATGATCCTTCCGGGGGTTGCCGCGTCGCGCGGCACGAGTAATCCGTGAACACCCTAGCGGGCGAAGCTAGCCGTCGCCCTGCACTCCGGCGGCTGCCGCGGCGGCGGCGTTCGCGCGGTCGATCTGAGTGCCCTTCACCATGCAGTAGATCCAGAGACCGATGAAGATGGCCGCGACGATGGCCAGGGCCGGCACCAGGAAGCACGCCGCGACGATCACCGCCTGCAGCGCCCAGCCGAGCCAATACCCCCAGCGGAACCGCAGCAGGACGGTGTTGGCGAGCAGGAGTACGCAGAGCGCCGCCCCGCCGATCAGCGCGACCGGCGCCGGCAGCGCCTTCAGCCCGAAGATCACGAGCGCGGCGAAGAACATCACGACCGACTCGAACCCGAGCACGATCGCGCCGAGGTTCTGCCGAACCGATCCGCTTCTCACTTCCAGCCCTCCGCGGCGGCGATGCCGATGACCTCGCCGACCAGGGTGATCGATCCGGTCACGAGCACCGCGCCCTGCTCGCTGTCGCCCGCCAGTTCGCGGGCCTGCTCGAGGGCGTCGTCGAGGTTCGGCTCGACCAGCACGCGGTCGGCTCCGGCGATCGGCACCACGATGGAGGCGAGCTCGTCGGGGTCGATCGCCCGCTCCGACGACGAGGCGGTGACCACGAACTCCGACACCACGGGCTCCAGGGCACGGATGATCCCTGCCACGTCCTTGTCGGCCAGCACGGCGATGACGGCCACGACCTTGTCGAAGGTGAAGTATTCGCCCATCGCGGCGGCCAGCGCGACCGCTCCGCCCGGGTTGTGCGCCGCATCCACCAACACGGTCGGCTCGGTGCCGACGAGCTGCAGCCGGCCCGGGGAGGTCGCGGTGGCGAAGCCCTCGGTGACGACCTGCTCGGTGAGCGCCTGCGTGCCGCCGCCGATGAACGACTCCACCGCCGCCACGGCGACGGCCGCGTTGTGCCCCTGGTGGTTGCCGTAGAGCGGCAGGAAGATCTCCCGGTAGGTGCCGGCGAGACCGCGGATGCTCACCAGCTGTCCCCCGACGGCCACCGTCGAATCGAGCAGCGCGAATCCGTCGCCCTCGACCGCGATTGTCGATTCGGACAGCTCGGCCGCCCGCTCGAGTTCAGCCAGCGCCTCGGCGGGCTGGGCCGAGCTGACCACCTGCGCGGCCGGTTTGATGATGCCCGACTTCGTGCGGGCGATCTCGGCCACGGTGTTGCCGAGCCGGGCCGTGTGGTCGAGCGAGATGGGCGTGAACACCGCCACCTGCCCGTCGGCGACGTTCGTGGAGTCCCACTCCCCGCCCATCCCGACCTCGATCACGGCGACGTCGACGGGCGCGTCGGCGAACGACGCGAAGGCGAGCACCGAGAGCGCCTCGAAGAACGTCAGTCGCGGTTCGCCTGCCCCCTCGAGCTCGGTGTCGACGAGGTCGAGGAAGGGCTCGATGTCGCGCCAGTTCGCCGCGAGCGCCTCGTTCGAGATGGGTCGCCCGTCGATCATGATGCGCTCGTTCATCCGCTCGAGGTGCGGGCTCGTGAACAGGCCGGTGCGGAGGCCGGATGCGCGCAGCAGGCTCTCGATGATGCGGCTCGTGCTCGTCTTGCCGTTGGTGCCCGTGATGTGGATGATCGGGTACGCCCGCTGCGGATCGCCGAGCAGCTCAACCGCCCGCCGGGTCGCCGACAGCCGGGGCTGCGGGGCGGATTCGCCGAGCCGAGCGAGCAGCCCCGCGTAGACGGCGTCGCCCTCCTCGACGAACTCGTCGGGCGCCTCGATGCCCACCTCGTCGAAGCGGTCGGGGTCGGCCTCGCCGTACTCCGCGTTCTCGTCGTCGGGGTCGTCGGCGGGCGGGCCGAAGTCTCCACCGAAGAACTGATCAGACATTCTGGGTCACCGACTTCCGGCTCACAGCGATGAGGAACTCATCCTGATTGGCGTACTTTCCCGCGCCCACCCGCGCGAAGTGCTCCGGGGCCGCGGCAGCGACCGTGCCGAGCCACTCCGAGGCGAGCACCTCACGATACCCGTCGATCGCCGGGGTGTCGCGGGGTGAATGCACCGCGAAGTCGGTGGCGAGGGTCTCCCCCGTGATGTCGACGGCTGCGCGGGCCGAGGCCACCGCGTCGGCGTCGGCGTCGGCGAAGAACACGAGGTCGAGGGCGATGCGGTCGCTGACCTCGAAGCCGGCCGACTTGCGCGCATCCTGAACGGCACGGATGACGTCGCGCGCCAGCCCCTCGGCCTCGAGCTCCGGGGTGAGCGTGGTGTCGAGCAGCACGAAGCCGCCGCCGGGCAGCAGGGCGAGGGCACGGGAGTGCTGCTCCTCGCCGCCGTCGGCGGTGCTGCCGGACGCCGCCTCGAGCACGAGTTCGTACTCCCCCTCGACCAGTTCGATGCCGCCGGCGGTCACCACGCCGTCGAGCTCGGTCCAGTCGCCCGAGCGTGCGCCCTGGATGGGCTGCTGCACGCTCTTTGCGAGCCGGGGGCCGGCGGCGCGGGCGT
>BADC01000451.1 GCA_000333435.1 Corynebacterium-like bacterium B27
CGGTCGAGGAGGTCGGGCGCGACGGCGCGGAGGTAGTTCTCGATGGTCGCCTGCGCCTCGTCGCCCGAGATGACGAGCTTGTGGAAGTCTTCGTTGAAGACGTCGCGCACGATCTTAATCAGGAGGTCGGGCTCGGAGTGGAGCAGGTGCGGGGCCTGCTGCTTCTGCACCTGCTGGCTGATGTCGGCCCACTGGTTGGTGAGCCGGGTTACGTCGAGGGTGAGCTGCTCCTCGGTGGCGCCCTCGGCGGCGGTGCGCACGATCACGCCCACGTTCTCGGGCAGCACCTCCTTCAGGATGCGCTTCAGCCGCGCCCGCTCGGTGTCGGGGAGCTTGCGCGAGATGCCGTTCATGGAGCCGTTGGGCACGTAGACGAGGTAGCGGCCGGGCAGGCTCACTTGGCTGGTGAGACGCGCGCCCTTATGACCCACCGGGTCTTTCGTGACCTGCACGAGCACCGTGTCGCCCGATTTCAGGGCGAGTTCGATGCGGCGCGGCTGCGAACCCTTGCCCTCGTTGGCCTCGGCGGCGGCCTCCCAGTCGACCTCACCGGAGTAGAGCACGGCGTTGCGGCCACGGCCGATGTCGACGAAGGCGGCCTCCATGCTCGGCAGCACGTTCTGCACGCGGCCGAGGTAGACGTTGCCGATGAGCGAGGCGTCCTGCGCCTTCGCCACGTAGTGCTCGACCAGGACACCGTCTTCGAGCACGGCGATCTGGATCTTGTTGTTCTTCGCCCGCACCACCATCTGGCGGTCGACCGCCTCACGGCGCGCGAGGAACTCGGCCTCGGTGATGACCGGGCGGCGGCGGCCGGCGTCACGGCCGTCCCGCCGGCGCTGCTTCTTGGCCTCGAGCCGGGTGGAGCCCTTGACGCGCTGCGGCTCGGTGATGAGTTCGGGCTGGCGCTCCTCGCGCGGCGAGCGCACCTTGACCACGGTGTTCGCCGGGTCGTCGCCGCCCCCGCGGTTCTCGTCACCGGCGCGGCGGCGCGAGCGGCGACGCACGTTCGGGGCGTCGCCGGACTGGTCGTCGCGGTCGCGCGGGTCGCGGTCACGCGGCTCACGGTCACGCGGGTCGCGGTCGCGCGGGTCGCGGCCCTCCCGGGGCGGCAACGGCGGCAGGTCGGGCAGATCGGGCGCCTGGAAGATGAGCGACGTGGTGCTCAGCGCACGCACCGCCGGCTTGTCGGCGGCCGGCGGCAGCACGGTACCGGCGGCCGACGAGAACGGCGAAAGGCCGGGCTCGTCGTCGTGGCCGCCGAGCCCCTCGACCGTCGGCGTCGGCGCGGGCCCCTCGGCCACCGGCGCGTCGGTCACCGGCGCATCGTGCGTCTCGGCGGCGACCGGAACGTCGTTCACGTCGGGTGCGGCCGGCAGTTCGGGCTCGGGAGCCGCGGGCGGGTTCTCAGGAGCAGCGGATGCCCGGGCATCCGTCTTCTTCACCGCCCGGCGCGAGCCGAACAGTCGCGACTTGCGACGACCTGTTCCCTCTCCGTTGTTTCCGCCATTGTCATTGTCTGAAATTCT
>BADC01000450.1 GCA_000333435.1 Corynebacterium-like bacterium B27
CTTCGGGCGAGCGCTGCGGTTGTAGCCGCGGTCGTCGGTGCGCGGCGGCTTGCCGCCCGTGGGGCGATCGGCGGTGCCCCGCTCGGCGGCGGCAGCGGCACGGCGCTCCTCGTTGCGGGCGTCGTTCCACTTCTGGCGATCGGTGCGCTGACCACGGTCGTGGCCGCGGCGTTCGCCGTCGGCGCGGCCGTAGCCAGCCGCACCCGAGCGCTCGTCGCGTCCGTACGCGGGACGCTGGCCGCGGTCGTAGCCGGACCGCTCACCACGGTCGTACGCCGGACGCTCGCCACGGTCGTAGCTGGGACGCTCACCACGGTCGTACGCCGGGCGGTCGCCACGGTCGTAGGCGGGGCGCTCGGAGCGCCCGGTTCCGGTGCCGGAGCGGTTGAAGCCGTTCTCCCGGCTGGGTCGCTCGTAGCCACCGCGCGCTGGGCGGTCACCGTAGACGGGACGCTCGGTGCGGTCGGCGCCGCGGTATCCGCCGCGGTCGTTCTCGCGGGCGGGGCGGCCGGACTGGCCGCGGTCGTCGAAGGTGCGCGCCGGGCGCTCGCCGCCACGGCTCGAGGGAGCCGAACCGCGGGCGGCACGGTCATCCGAGGTCCAGCGCTGCTTGCGCGGGGCGCCCTCGTCGACCGCCTTGTAGCCGCGGTGGCCGGGGCTGCGGCTGCCGGCCTTCGGGCCGCCCTTGCCGGGCGTGCGGGGCTCGTAGTTCTTGGCGGGCTTGTAGCCGCCCGATTTGTTGGATTTGGGCATGATTCTTTCCGGGTTATCTCGAAATGCGCACACCACGACGCGACTGCGTCGGAGTGCTGAGTAGATCCCCGGGAGTAGCGGGGGCCGTGTCGTACGCGACATTCACCAGTGACCAGCGCATCCGTTGCACTGACTGGGAAACCGGCCCACCAGACTTACAAACCCTTCCGCGATGCAACTCGCGGTGTCCAGAGCCGACCAATCAACATTACACGCTCCCGCTTTGCCTGTCGAGGCCGACCCTGCTCCCGCTGCCCGCCATCTGGCGGGCGCGGGCGCGCAGTTCGCGGGCGGATGGCGGTGGTGCCGAGCCTCACCGGGCGCGACGATGGTGAAGCACGGCCACAACGGTGTGGCCCGGTGTTCAGCATTGGAGAGCACATGACCACGATCGACTCCCGCCCGCCCTACGACGTCGAACTGCAGGCGGTGCTCGCCCTGCTCGGCGAGCAGCTGCCCCCGACGCTCACCCCCGAGATGATCGCGCTGATGCGCAGCGCGAACGTCACCGCCCCCATCGAAGAGCTTCTCGCCGGCCGGCCGATCGAGCACGTCGAGCGCACCATCCCGGGACCCGAAGGCGCTCCCGACCTCCTCGTGTCGATCTTCCGCCGCACCGACCACAGCACCGCCGGCCCTGGCATCTTCCATACCCACGGCGGCGGGATGATCATCGGCGACCGGTTCACCGGCGCCGATGTGTTCCTCGATTGGGTCGAGACAATGGACGCCGTGGCCGTGTCGGTCGAGTACCGCCTGGCGCCCGAGAACCCCGACCCCGCTCCCGTGGAGGACTGCTACGCCGCCCTCGTCTGGACGGCCGAGCACGCCGACGAACTCGGCATCGACCCCACCCGCCTCCTGATCGCCGGCGGCAGCGCCGGCGGTGGACTCGCCGCAGGAACGGCGCTGCTCGCCCGCGACCGCAGGGGCCCTGCACTGATCGGCCAGTGCCTCATGTATCCGATGATCGACGACCGCAACACCACGGTCTCCAGTCATCAGTACGTCGGCATCGGCGTGTGGGATCGCGGCAGCAACGACACCGGGTGGGATGCCCTGCTCGGCGATCGCCGCCATGGCGACGAGGTCTCGATCTACGCGGCGCCCGCCCGCGCAACCGACCTCTCCGGCCTGCCACCCGCGTTCATCGACGTGGGCTCCGCCGAGGTGTTCCGCGACGAGGACGTCGCCTACGCGAGCGCCATCTGGGCCTCCGGCGGCCAGGCCGAACTGCATGTCTGGCCGGGCGCCTTCCACGGCTTCGATCTGATGGCGCCGCAGGCCACCCTCTCGGTCATCGCCCGCGCCACCCGCACGGCCTGGGTTGCGCGCATCCTGGGAGTCTGACGGCCCGAATCGGTAGGCTCGGTGCACCCAGGTGCGCCGCAGCGCCCGGTGGATCGGGAGACACGCCCTGGTCCGTCAACGATGAACGGTCGCGATGCAAGAACTCGTCGGGCGCCTGACCGCCCTCGACCCCGAGGCCAGCGAAAGCCTGAAGGTGATCGCCTACTTCGACGCGCTCGTCGAAGGCCACGCGGGCCTCGAGGTGCTCCTGCGGGGTGCCGCCGTGCTGAGCGGATGCGGCGCCGGCTTCCGGCACACCCAGCCGGCACTCGCGATGGCCGTCGACGCGAGCGGTCGACGCCTGCCGGCCCCTGCTGCCGGCGAACCCGGCCCGGCCGCGCCGACGCATCCGCTGCCCGGAGGCGGTGTCGTGTGGCTCGACCGGGCCGGCCCTGCGCACGCCAACGACGCCATGGTGCTCGAACGGCTCGCGATCGGCCTCGCCATCTCGATCGACCGGCGGGCCGAGCGGATGCGCGACACCGACGCTCTCGAACGCGGCGCCCTCGAGACGCTGCTGGATGCCGATGAGCCGTCGGATGCGCGCACCGCGGCGGCACGCCGGCTGCGGCTGGACACCGTGCCCCTCGCCCAGATCGCCGCGTCGCCGGCGTCGGAAGCGTCACCCGCCCCGCGGGAAGTCGTGCTCACCACCTCGGTCGGCCGTGTGCGAGCGCGCCTCGTGGTTGCCGGCACCGAGCCGCGGGTCGACGGGGAGCCGCCGACGCGGACGGGCATCGGCGTCGCAACGCCACCGACCGACCTGGCCACGTCGTGGCGCACCGCACTCCTCGCATTGCGCATGACGGCGCCGCGCGAACCCTTGGTTCGCGCCGAAGAGCTCGGTGTGGTGCTGCTGGCCGCCGAAGCCGTGGCGGCCGATCCCGGCCGGCCCGCGCATCCGGATGTCGCCGCGCTCGACCGCATCGCCGAAGCGACGGCGCGCGGAACCGAGTCACGCGGCGCCGACGCCCTCGACCTCCTCGACGCCCTGGCGCGCGCCGAGAGCGTGCGGGCTGCCGCGGCGCTGGCGGGTGTGCACCACTCGACCATGCAGGCCAGGGCGGCCGACTTCTGCGGTGTGCTGGGTTTCGACCCGCGCACGCCGGCCGGGCGAGTGCGGCTGAGCGATGCGCTGCGCCTGCACCGCCTCACGACGGCGCAGTTCGACTGAGCGGCGGGCCCTACTCCGCCACGCGGTAGCGGGTGAGCGTGGGCGGCCCGGCGAGGATGGTGCCGAGGTCGCTGGCGCCCTCCGGGGTCGCGCGGAAGGCACGGTACGCGTCGTCGTGCTCGAGCGACTCCCAGCGCTCCACGAGCACGATGTGGGCGGGATCGGTGACGTCGACGATGACGTCGGTGCCGAGACATCCGTCGAACGCTCGCGTCACCTCCAGCACGCGATTGATGTGGTCGACAGCGCCGTCGACGGCGGCGGGTGCGATGCGGAGCTCGAGCAGGGAAGTCACGGTCATGCAATCACACTATCCCTGCCCCGCGCCGCCGTCTCAGAGCTTCGAGACGACCTCGCGCGCGATCAGGTCGAGGTGGTCGAGATCGGCGAGATCCATGATCTGCAGGTACACCCGCTCCACGCCCTGCTCGCGCAGCGCGCCGATCTTGTCGATGACCTCCGAAGGGGTTCCGGCCAGGCCGTTCGTGCGCAACTCGGCGGGCTCCCGCCCGACCGCCGCGGCCCGGCGTTCGAACTCCGCCTCCGACGCGCCCACCACGGCGATCTGCGCCACCGAGTACGTGAGCTCGCCCGGGTCGCGTCCGATCGACACGCAGGCCGACCGCACGTTCTCGAACAGGCCCGGAATCGCTCCGGACGCCGGGAACGGGATGTTGAACTCGGTGGCGAAGCGTGCCGCGAGCAACGGCGTGCGCCGCGCGCCCTGCCCGCCGACGATCACGGGCAGCGGCGACTGCACCGGCTTCGGCAGCGCCGGCGAGTTCTCGAGGGTGTAGTGCTCGCCCGAGAACGAGTAGCGCTCGCCCGGCTCGGTCGCCCACAGGCCGGTGACGATCTCGAGCTGCTCCTCGAGCAGACCGAACCGCTTCGGCGGGAACGGGATGCCGTAGGCCCGGTGCTCCTCCTCGAACCACCCGGTGCCGAGCCCGAGTTCGGCGCGGCCGCCCGACATCTGGTCGACCTGTGCCACCTGGATGGCGAGGATGCCCGGGTAACGGTACGTCACCGACGACACGAGGGTGCCGAGCCGGATGCGCGAGGTCTCGCGGGCGAGTCCGGCCAGCGTGGTCCAGGCATCCGTCGGCCCCGGTCCCGAGTCTCCGGCTCCCATGCGCAGGTAGTGGTCCGAGCGGAAGAAAGCGTCGAAGCCGAGCTGTTCGGTGGCCTGCGCCACCGCGAGGAGATCGTCGTAGCTGGCGCCCTGCTGGGGTTCGGTGAAGATTCTGAAGTCCACGGCTTCAGCTTAGGACGGCGCTAGCGGACGCGCCGCGAACGTGCTGCACGCTGCGGACCGGTGGCCCG
>BADC01000449.1 GCA_000333435.1 Corynebacterium-like bacterium B27
TCACCACTCGCCAGATCGCCGGCGCCCTCCCGGCCATGGTCGTTCTCGTCCTCACCCGGCAGCTCGCGCTCCCACTCGTCGTGACCGGGGTCGCCCTGCTTCTGCTGCTCGTGGGCGCCCGGCTCTCCGGGCGGGCACTGCTGGGCCTGCTCGTCGTGCTGCCCGTGGGCACCGCCCTGCTCTCGGTGAGTCTCGGGCTGTGGACGGATGCGTCGCTCGTCGACGACACACCGGTGCTGCTCCAGCTCGGCGACTTCCGTGTCTACGCCGGATCGCTGCTGACCGGGGCGGCCACCGCGGCTCGGCTCGCGGGCATCCTCACCCTCTCGCTCATCGCCGGGCTGACCTCCACCGGGCCCGATCTCGTGCGCGCGCTCGTGCAGCAACTCCACGTTCCCTACCGGGTGGGCTACACCGCGCTGGCGGCCTACCGTTTCGTGCCGCGGTTCGGCTATGAGATCGAACTCATCCGCCAGGCGCACCGGGTGCGCGGCATGGCGCCGGGCCGGGGTCCGATCGCCGCGCTGCGCCGCGGGCTCGGCGCCGTCGTGCCGCTGCTCGCAGGCGGCATCCGGCACGCAGAGCGGGTGGCCCTCGCCATGGACTCCCGGGCGTTCGGGGCGTCACCCACCCGCACCGAGCGGCACCTCGTGCCGTTTCGCGTTCGCGATTGGATGTTCGTCGGCGCGTTCTGGGCGGTGACCGCCGTCATCGTCGCCGTGTTCTGGTGAGTGCGGGAGCCGACACCACCAGCACGGCCGCGACGACGAGTGCGGCAGCCACCGGGGTGGTCCAGTCGACGGAGTGGCCGCTGCCGGGTGCGACCAGGTCGATCACGATCGACCCGGTGAGCTGGCCGACCACCGAGCACAGACCGAGCAGCAGCACCCCCGTCGTGCGCACGGCGGTGGCCAACGCGAAGATGAAGGTGACCCCGATCGGGCCGCCGAGATAGAGCCACCAGTCCGGCGGGAGCGACGCCGGCAGGGCGCCCGCCAATGCCCCGTGCGCCAGGGCCGCGACGATGAGCGCGACGCTTCCGGCGATGAAGTTGAAGAGGGTCGACGTCACCGCCGTGCCCGCCGCGTTCGCCACCCGTCCGTTCGCCGCCTGCTGCACCGCCACCGCTGCGCCGGCGAGCACCGGGAGCAGGAGCAGCCAGAGCGGGGTGCCGGGGCGGATGTGCACGACGACCGACCACGCCACCACGGTCAGCGCGATCAGGGCTCCGAGCACCCGGCGGAGGGTGAGGTAGCGCACGCCGCCCGGCCCGAGGCCCGCGCGGTCGACCAGCAGTCCGCTCACGGTCTGACCGCCGACGAAGGCGACGGTGAAGAGCGAGACCCCGATGAGGGCGGTCGTGAGCCCCTGGGAGAGCACGAAGACGGCGCCGCCGAAGCCGGCGAACAGCGTCCAGGCCGGCAGGCGGCGGCGCCGCACCTCCACCAGGGCGGTACGAGTGCCGCGTCGCGCCGACGGCAGCAGGGCGACGATCACCAGCACGATCACCAGGCCGATGGTGAAGCTGAGGGCCGCCGCCGCGAATCCGTCACCGAGCCGGCGGCCCAGCTCGCCGTTGATGCGCGACTGCAGCGCCATCAGCACGCCGCACCCGACCGCCACGCCCACCGCCGCCCCGAGCGGGAGCGGCCCCGGGCGGTGCGGCCCCGGGTGGTGCGGCCCCGGGTGGTGCGGCGCGCCGGGCGGCGTGCCGCCGGTCACCGATCGGCCGCGAGCTCGCTCAACAGGGCGTCGCCCGGTGCCACGGTGACCATCTCGGCGGCGATCTCGGCGCGACCGAGCAGTTCCTGCATCCGTCGCCCGCGGCTGCGGCCGATCAGGGTGACGACCGTGCCCTTCTTGCCGGCGCGGCCGGTGCGGCCCGCGCGGTGCAGGTACGTCTTGTACTCGTCGGGCGCGTCGGCCTGGATCACCAGGTCGATGTCGTCGACGTGGATGCCGCGTGCCGCGACATCCGTCGCCACCAGCACGTTCACCCGGCCGCTCGTGAGCATCTGCAGGTTGCGGGTGCGGCGCGACTGGTTGAGGTCGCCGTGCAGGCTGGTGGCCGGGAATCCGGCGTCTTCGAGCTGCTCGGCGAGCGTCTCGGCGTAGGCACGGGTGCGGGCGAAGATCAGCGTCTTGCCCTCGCGCGCGGCCAACCGCTCGATCACGGCGGTCTTGTCGCGCTGGTCGACGATCAGCACGCGGTGGTCGATGGTCGACGACGCCTGGTCTTCGCCGGCGACCTCGTGCACGCTCGGGTCGACCAGGAACTCGTCGACGAGCGTCGCGACGCCCTTGTCGAGGGTGGCGGAGAAGAGGAGCTTCTGACCGCCGTCCTTCGTGTGACGGAGGATGCGCTGCACCGGCTCGAGGAAGCCCAGGTCGGCCATGTGGTCGGCCTCGTCGAGCACCGTGATCTCGACCGCGTCGAGGGTGAGGAAACCCTGCTTCATGAGGTCTTCGAGGCGGCCCGGGCAGGCCACGACGATGTCGACGCCGGCCTTCAAGGCGGTGACCTGGCGCGACTGCGAGACGCCGCCGAAGATCGTGGTGGTGGTCATGCCGTAGGCGTGGGCGAGCGGAGCGAGGGTCGCGTCGATCTGGGTGGCGAGCTCGCGCGTGGGGGCGAGGATGAGGCCGACGGGGCGACCCGGGCGGCGCTGGCCGCCGGCGAGCGGCCCGGCCAGGCGCGCCACCATCGGGATGGAGAAGGCGAGGGTCTTGCCCGAGCCGGTCTTGCCGCGGCCGAGCACGTCACGCCCGTTCAGCGTGTCGGGCAGGGTGTCGACCTGGATGGGGAACGGCTCGGTCTTGCCCTGCGCGGAGAGCACAGCGACGAGCGGAGCGGGCACGCCGAGCGCGCCGAAGGAGGAAGGAGTGATGGACACAGTGGTGCCTTTCGGGCATCAGTCCGGCAGGCGCATCGTGCAGAAGGCCCACTCGGAGTTCTGGCGAACGCACCGACGGTGCATCCGTTCGCCGCAAGAAGTATCTGCAAATGGGTGGCATTCGGTGCCGGCCCACGAGAAGAGGGAGCGTTCTTTCGACGCACGGGGCTCGCAGTGGAGCCCTCGAGTACCCCCAGTCTAGTGCATGTCTCCGGGGTAGCTCTCGCCGACGGGGATTTCCACAGCCACGCGGTTGCCCGGTTGGGCCAGCGGGCAGGCCCACGCGGGATCGTAGGCGCAGGACGGGTTGTAGGCGAAGTTGAAGTCGAGCACGAGGGTCGATGAGCTGCCGACCCCGAGGACGACGTTCTGGTCGAGGCTCGCGCCCTTGATGGTGTCGACGAGGTAGCGGCCGCCGCCGTAGGTGCCGCCGGGCTTGCCGGCGAGGGCGTCTTTCACCGGGATGAACAGGCCGCCGCCGTAGGAGGCGAGACGCCAGACGTCGAGGGTGCCGACGCCGTCGATTCGGGCGATGCCGAGCAGATCGAACGGAACTACACCGTCCGTCCCGGTCTCGAAGTCGAAGTGCCGAGGGCGGTCGTCGTCTTCGGGCACCTCCTCGATCTCGACCTGGAAGCTCCACGCGGGGTCGTACGGCGCGATCGGCAACCCGTCGAAGCCCTCGCGGTCGTCGGGGAGCAGGGGAGTGGCCGGATGCAGGCGGAACAGGTCGTCCCGCGCCTCCCGCCAGAACTCGTGCGCCTCGACGGCGTCGACACCGCGCAGCCGGCGCACTTCCTCGTAGATGCTGAACACGCGCCGGCGCCAGTCCGCCGTCTCGAGGGCCGTCATCGCAGCGGCGTTCATGACTCGTCCTCCACAGGTTCAGGGGCGGGGAAATCGTACGCCCAACTCGGCGCGAGAGCCTGCAGCTTGCGCCCGCGCAGCTGCCAGAACGCCCACAGGCTGTACCAGGCGAAGGGAGTCAGAAGCCCGGCGCCCACGATCAACTGATCGCGGTAGAGCGTCTTGCCGGTCCCCGCCGGGTCGGGCGACACGGCCATCCGGTGGTCCCAGAGGTGGATCGCGCTCACCGCCCCGGTCACCCCCTGCCCCGAATCGTGCAGGATCCGCGTCTGCCCGCGCTCGGCCGTCTCGACGCTCAACCGGATGATCTGCTTCCCCATCGGAAGCAGCCCCGCCGCTTTCATGGCGACCGGATGCTGCCCCGGCTCCCACACGGTCGGGAACCCGTCGGCGGCGAGCGACTCCACCTCCATCAGCGGCCCCGACACCTCGCGGAACACCGCGGGGCTCCGCAACGCGCGCCAGGCCGCATCCGGGTCGCAGTCCAGAACCAACTTCAGCAGCACGCGCACCCCACCAGTCTCCCCCGGCACGTTCGCTGCTCCAAGCGCCCTCACCGCAATCTTCGAGTAGCAACTACTCATAACTCCTGGTCTTGGGTCGGTGATGGACTTTGGCGTGCCCCCCACCCAGGGTCCGATCCGAGGAGTAGTCATGTCCGGTATTCATCCCGCTCGTCGCCATCGTCGCGGCCTCCTGACAGTCGGTGCCGCGGTCGCCGTAGTCGCTTCGCTCACGGTTCCTGCCGGCGAAGGCGGCGCGAGCGCACTCGACCTTCCGCCCCACAGTGTCTCGCTCTGGCACGAGCTTCCCTTGCCTGCGGCCGTGACGAGCGCGCGCCTGCTTACGCAGGACTGGGCCGGGGACGTCTGGTACACCAACGGCAATGCACCCCAATCGTTGGTACGTATCGATCAGGGCAGCCACGCGCAGACGGAGTACCCCATTGACTCCGACTCGTGGGTCACGGGCATGGTCGGTGCGCCCGATGGGACCTTTTGGTACACGAACAGCGCCGACTCCACCGTCAACAGGCTCGACCCGGTCACCGGGTCGGTCTCGTCCTTCGCAGTGTCGACGGCTGTGGCAGCATCGTCAGCTCTCGCAGTCGGTGCCGACGGAGCGATCTGGCTGGGAAACATCTTCTCCGACGAACTCGCTCGCGTCAGCCTCAGCGGTTCCGTCTCGGTAATCCGGGAGCCCCATGGCGAGCGGATCTTCGACATGAAAGCCGCCGCCGATGGGCGACTCTGGTACACCCGCAGCGGGTCGGATGCCCTCGGAGCATTCGACCCCGTCAGCGGAGCATTCT
>BADC01000448.1 GCA_000333435.1 Corynebacterium-like bacterium B27
GCCCGCGCGAGACCGTCCTTGGCGCGCAGATACTCGATCCACTCGGCGAGCCACGCACGCAGTGCCGCGTCGGGCGAGGGTGAAGACGCCAGCAGGGGCTCGACGGATGCGCACAGTCGGCTGAGCTCGTTCTCGTGTGCGGCCTCGAGTGCACGCCGAGGCCGCTGTTGTCGTAGGGCTGCACCGAGCTCACCACACCGTCGGCGATGGACTGGATGGGCGTGCCCTGCCCCGGCGCGAAGTCGACGCCCTTGTGGTCGGTGCTGCCGATGCCGCCGGGCGACTCCCGGTAGCCGAAGCCGTCGCTGATCGGCACCCCGACCGGGAAGGGCCACTGGATCGCCCCGCGCGGGTTGTTCGTGAACGTGTCCGCGATGCGGAATCCAGCCGCCTGCAGCGCCGCCGTGTCGCGCACGCTGTACCCGTCGCGTGCGATGCTCGCCCCGGACGCCTCCGCGCTGGTGGTCAGCTCCTGCCCTGGCACCCTCGGCGCGGGCGTCGCCGCAGCCGCGAGCGTGTCGAGGTGCTGGCTCTCCGAGGCCGCGTGCAGCGCCTCGGCGGGCATCGTCGTGGCGACGGCGATGCCGGTGGCGAACACGAGCGCCAGAACGCTGAACCCGCCCTTGGTGACGGCGCGACGTCCCCGCCGGCCGGTGCGCGGCTGAGCGTCTTCGGCGCGTCCCGCACCCGACCCGTTCGCCGGCGTCGCCTTCGCTGAATCGGATGCGTCGGCCGGGCCGGCCGGCTCGGTCTGCGCCGTCGAGAGCGCGGCCGTGCGGAGCGACCGTCGGGAGACGGGCTTGACGGTGGAGGACGGTTTCGCGGACTCGTCGATCCTGCCCTCGCCGTCGTCTGCCATCCGCGCCGGCAGAACCGCTTCAGCCGTGGCGATCACAGGGATGGCGGCGGTCGCGATGAGCGGCGCACCGATGGCGCTGATGACGGGCGACTCCCCGTCGGTGGCGTCTCCGGCGTTCACCGTTGGGACGACCTCGAGTTCCACCTCTGCGGTGGAGAGCACCCCATCGGCTGTGTCGGCGCCCGCGGCCGGGACGGTCGTGGTCGGCACCGGCACGATCGCGCGCCGGCCGCCGGCGGGCCGCTCGATCTCGTCGGAGAACGCCTCGGCGGCCCGACGGCCGGCGCGAGCGCGCGGCGAGTGCGGACGTGCTGTGGCGACCGTACTGGCCGCGACGTCGTCGCGCTGCGCTGCACCCTCGGTGGCCGGGAGCGAGGCGGCGTTCGATGCCGAGGTGTCAGCAGCGGCGCCCGCGACTCGAGCCGCGCGCCGGCTCGAACCGGCGACGCCGGCACCGGCACCGGCACCGGCGGCGGTCGGAGCAGCAGGTACCGAAGCCGAGCCCGAGGTGGTGGTCGCGAGACGCGCTTCGCGGCGACTGCGCGGGGGCGTCACGGCCTCGGCGGCCTCGCTCGCCGCCCCACCGTCGGCGGGCGCAGCGGAGTTCACGCGCAGGGCGCGGCGGGAGGGAAAGGAGGTGGTGGGGTGCTTCGATGAACCGTGGGCCTCGCGTTTGGATGACTCGTCATCCGGGCGTGAAGTCATACGTGCCAATGTGTTGGAGCTTCCGGTTGAACGTCGGGTGTTCTCGGGGTAAGCGAGACAAGCGGATCGATCAAGGCTACATACGCCGCTATGGAAATGCCACCCGATGCAACAAACCCGCGTCGCATCCGAGTGTCACGCACGATCAGAGCGGAAGACCCGCGTCGCGGTGCAATTCGTAGAGAAGGGGTTCGAGCTCGTCGAGCAGCACCGGGTCGCCGGCCAAGGTCATGACCGAGCTCTCGGCCGCATCGCCGAATCCGCCCACCCGGCCGCCCGCCTCGCGCACGATGAGTGCGCCGGCGGCGTAATCCCAGGGGTTCAGCCCGCGCTCGGCGTACGCGTCGAGCCGGCCCGCGGCGACCGAGCACAGATCGAGCGCCGCCGAACCGGCACGACGGATGTCGCGCACGTGCTCCACGAGGCCGGTGACGAAGCGGCCCTGCTTCACCCTCAGCTGGGCATCGTATGCGAACCCTGTGCCCACGAGGGCCTGGGAGCGGGCGACCCCCGTGTTGACCGCCAGCCGCCGATCACCGAGGAAGGCCCCACCGCCTCGACTGGCGGTGAACACCTCCTGCGTCACGGGGTTCACCACGCAGCCGGCGAGTGCGCTCCAGGTGGCGGGGTCGGGGTCGCCCTCCACCACGGCGATGCTCACGGCGTAGGCCGGGATGTCGTAGAGGTAGTTCACCGTGCCGTCGATGGGGTCGACCACCCAGGTCACACCCGAGCTGCCGGGGGTGGCGGCCGACTCCTCGCCGAAGAAGCCGTCGTCGGGTCGCGCTTCGGCGAGCCGGGCCCGGATGAAGTCCTCCGACTCGCGGTCGGCGAACGTCACGACGTCCTCCGGCGAGGACTTGCTCGCCGCGACGGTCACACCCTCGGCGCGGCGCCGGGCGATGAGCGCGCCGGCTTCGAGGGCGATGGAACGGGCGAGCTCGAGGAACTCGGCGGGGGTGGCGTCTGCCATGGTGGGTCTCCCAGTCGTCAGGGCACCCGGCTGAGTCGCGGTTGAAAAAGTGGCGGGTGAGGGATTCGAACCCCCGAATGCGAAGCAGTCTGATTTACAGTCAGATCCCTTTGGCCACTTGGGTAACCCGCCAGGGCGCACCCGACCACGTTCTGCAACACAACCGAAGGCGCTGATAAAGAATACCCGCGACTGTGCCCTGAGCGAAATCGTCTCGGCCGGGCGATTCAGCCGTTCGCCGCGGCGGCTTCTTCGGCGTAGCGGTTGGCGTAGTCGAGCACCTCGTCGAGGTACGCCGGCGACTCGTTGTACGCGGCGATCGCGTCGCGCCAGCCCTCCTCGGTGCCGAGGTCACCGCCCGAGTAGCAGAGGTATTCGGCGGCCGAGAGCGAGGCGTCGTCGATGTTATGAATGTCGGGCACCCCGTCGCCGTTGGCCTCCGTCGCCCAGGCCGCCCACGTCGTCGGCACGATCTGCATCGGCCCGACCGCGCGATCCCATTCGGTGTCGCCGTCGACCGCTCCCGCATCCGAGTCGGGGATCTCCTGGAACCCGTTGCCGTCGAGCGCGACGCCGATGATGAGATCGCTCGTCACACCGTTGTCCTGGATGTGGCCGCCGAAGATGGTGCCGTGATGCGACTCGACCCAGCCGATGCCGGCGAGGGTGTTCCAGCCGAGGTGGCAGTCGGGCTGCTCCTCGGCGATCGCGAGAGCAGCCCCCGCATACCCTTGCAGCGCGCGCCGCGGAATGCCGGTGGCCTCCGCGACCCGATCGAGCCACCCACCGTCGACGAGCTGGGCGCTCGGCGTGCCATCAGCGAACGCCTCATCGCCGACGTCGGATGCCCGTACCGCCTCGGCTCGCACCGCGAACGTCGCGTCGTCTCCCGTGCTCGCACCCCCGCCCCCCGTGCACCCGCCCAGCACCAACCCGGCCGCCAGAGCCCCCACCCCCGCAACCGTCGCACCCCACGTCTTCCGCACGCCCCCACTCAATCAGACCCCGCTGACAGTCCGGCGTCAGAAGGTCTCGACCTCCACTCCGCCGGCAGCCGCCGCCAAGCGGTTGTCGTTGGTCCAGATCGCCCGACAGCCGTGCGTCTGCGCAGCCGCAAGGTGCAGAGAGTCAGGCGTGCTCAGGCCGAATCGGGCGCGCAGTTCGGCGGCACGCTCGAACTGGCGTGTCGTGAGCGGCAAGGAGTGGAACCGGTCCAGCGCCCTGACATACAGATCGTGGGTGCGGAGATTTCCCGACCGGAGCGGACCGACGAGGCATTCCATCCGCACGAGCGGGGAGATCGCGAGTTCGTCACGGCTGGTCGAGAGCGCCGCCCGTGCCGCGTCGCCGAGATGACTGGCGTCTTGGATGGAGTAGATGATGATGTTCGTGTCGACGTAGATCATGCCCACGTCGCGCGCTCTCCGGCGACGTAGCTGTCGATCTCCTCCCGGCTGAGGGTGCCACGCAGGTCGCTGTTGATCTCCAGCCAGTCGACGAACGTCCTGCCGGTGAACGTCTCGCTCTCCTCCGGGTCGACGGCGACGAGCCGCGCGACGGGCTTGCCGCGGCGCTTGATCAGAACCTCTTCGCCGGCCTGAGCGGCGGCGATCAATTTGGACAGGCTGTTGCGCGCTTCGAGCACATTCATCTCCATGGTCTCCCCGACCTCCTAGCCATCTATCCTAGCCATCTTGAGACTTCGTCACAACGGAGCGCGCGCGTACAGTTGGGGCATGGCAGATTCATCGTTTGACGTGGTCAGCAAGGTCGACAAGATGGAGGCGGACAACGCCCTCAACCAGGCCCAGAAAGAGGTCGCGCAGCGCTACGACTTCAAGAACGTCGGTGCCTCCATCGAGTGGAGCGGCGAGAAGGTGCTGATGAAGGCCAACTCCGAGGAGCGGGTCAAGGCCATCCTCGAGGTGTTCGAGTCGAAGCTCATCAAGCGCGGCATCTCGCTGCGCTCGCTGGATGCCGGCGACCCCTACCCCAGTGGCAAGGAGTTCCGCATCGAGGCGTCGATGAAGAACGGCATCGCGCAGGACGACGCGAAGAAGATCAACAAGCTCATCCGCGACGAGGCGCCCAAGAGCGTCAAGTCGCAGATCCAGGGCGACGAGCTGCGGGTGAGCTCCAAGAGCCGGGACGACCTGCAGGCCACGATGGCGTTGCTGAAGGGCGCCGACCTCGACGTCGCCCTCCAGTTCATCAACTTCCGCTGACCGCGTGACGAGCGAAGGCCGCCCCGGCGTCGACGTGCCCGACCGCCGGGGCCGCACCGGCCTCGACCAGACCGGCCGCGACCTCACCGGCAACCCGCGGGTGCGCGTGACGGATGTTCAGCTGCTCAGCTCGAACTGGTACGTCACCCGCACCACCCGGTTCGAGTTCCAGCACAGCGACGGGCACTGGTCGACCGAGGAGCGCGAGACCTACGACCGCGGCAACGGGGCGACCATCCTCCTGCACGACGCCGAACGGCGCACCGTTCTGCTCATCCGCCAGTTCCGCTACCCCGCCTACGTCAACGGGCACCCCGACGGTGTGCTGCTCGAACTCCCCGCCGGTCTCCTCGACGAGGACGACCCCGAGACCGCCATCCGGCGCGAGGCCCGCGAAGAGACCGGTTATGCCATCGGCGAGGTCGAGCACGTCTTCGACGCCTACATGAGCCCCGGCTCGGTGACCGAGAAATTGCACTTCTTCGCGGCGCCCTACCGCGCCGGCGAACGAGCGGATGCGGGCGGCGGGCTCGCCGACGAGGGCGAGGACATCGAGCTGGTCGAGCTGGGCATCGACGACGCACTCGCCCGCATCGGGCACGACATCGTCGACGCGAAGACGATCATGCTGCTGCAGTGGGCGGCGCTCGCCGGCCCCTTCGCGGCCTGAGATCACGCCACGGTGCTCAGCGCTTCCGGTCGGGGTAGGGGAACACGTGCGTGGGGTCGTAGTGGCGCCGCACCTCGGCCAGGCGATCGAAGATGGCCGACGGCCACGACGCCTCGAACGAGCCGGGCACCGACAGGCCGCCCGCGAAGTTGATGTTGTTCTCCTCCCACACCCACGGTGAGAGCTGTGCCGTGATGCCGTCGGCGACAGCCGGCAGCACGGTGTCGAAGAGCGACGGATCGGGCACCCCGATCATCACGAAGGTGTACGCCGCGCCGCGCCCGCCGACCGCACTGCCCTCGGGCACGTCGCGCGCGGTGGCGCCGCCCAGGTGCCGGAGCTCGGCGGCGATGACCGGCACCTCGCGGCCCGGCCCGAAGATCTCGAGGAAGCGTTCGACGAAGTCGCCGTCGATGCCGGTGAGGAGCATCCCGCGATCCCAGACGGGCCCCGGGTCGGTCGGGTCGCTGTGGATCATGGCCATCGCGCTCGCCGGCATCTCGCCGACCTCCCCGAGGAATGCCGGCGCCGCGTCGCGGATGGGCTGGAACAGCCGTTCACCCACCGCCGGATCGCCGATGTAGGCGAACCTCGCCGAGATGACCGTCTTGCCACGGAACGGCTCGGGGATGACATCGAACGGCGGGAAGCGCACCACGGTCACCGACGACGTGGCCTCCTCGGGCGCCGTCTCGGTGACGGCGGCCCACGCTCGCAGCACCGCGGGAATGTGCTCCTCGTCGAAGAACAACGCCCCGCCGTAGAGGGTCGACAGCCGAACGAGCGCGAAGTCCATCGAGGTCACGACCCCGAGGCCGCCCTTGCCACCGCGCAATGCCCAGAACAGGTCGCTGTTGCTGTCGGGCCCGGCGGTCACCACCTCGCCCGCCGCGGTGACGACGCGGAAGCCCCGCACGAAATCCGACGAGAACCCGAAGGTGCGGGCGACCGGCCCCACGCCGCCGCCCAGCGTGTAGCCGATGCTCCCCACGTTGTCGGACGACCCTGCGACCGGCGCCAGGCCGTGTTCGGCCGCAGCGGCGATCACGCTGCGCCAGCGGTTGCCGGCCCCGATGGTGGCGACGGCGGTCTCCGGGTCGATCGTGAGCGAGTCGAGTCGTCGCGTGGTGATGAGCACTCCGTCGGTGACGGGAACCTGGCTGCCGTGACCGGTGGCCAGCACGCGCACGGGGAGGCCGTTGGCGACGGCGAACGTCACGGCCTCGGCGACGTCGCTCTCGCTGGTCGCCCCCACGACCACCTCGGGGTCGTGCACGACCGCCGTGTTCTGGGCGGCGACCTCGGCAGCCAGAGCCGCGTCGCCGCGGCGCAGGACGGGGCCGGACACGAGAGAGGCGAGCCCGGCGAGGGATTCAGCGGTGATGGCCATGCCTGTGACTGTAGCGAGCACCACCGACAGGAGTCGAGAGGTCTTCTCCAGTTGTGCGGCTCACCGCATCGCCACCGGCAACGGGCCGCTCAGCCGGCCGCGCCGGCGGCCCCTGCCCCGGCCGCTCCGCCCCCGGCCAGCACGTCCGCCATCACCCGCACCGCCTCCTCGAACCGCGCCGGATCGGGCCCGGAGTAGTTCACCCGCACGAACGCCCCGGGCGGCTCGGCCGGGAACCACTCCCGCCCGGGCGAGATGAGCACCCGCTCCCGGGCGCAAGCGGCCACGAACGCGTCGGAGTCCACGCCCGACGGCAGCCGCAACCAGAGGTTCAGGCCCCCGCGGGGCACCGACGTGAGGGTTTCGGCCGGCAGCAGCTCCGTCACGAGGCCCGCCAGGGCGTCGCGGCGGGCGCGCAGTTGCTCGTGCATCCGCCGCAGATGCGCGCTCCACCCCGGCGCCGACACCACCTCGAGCGCCGCGGTCTGCAGCACTCCGCTGACGTACAAGCCGTCAACCACGCGATCGGTCTGGATGCGCGTGCGCGCCGGCCCCCGCGCGATGACGGCCGCGATCCGCACCGCCGGCGACACGCTCTTGGTGAGCGAGCGCACGTACACGACATGACCGCTCGCATCCTGAGCACTGAGCGGGCGCACGGGCGTCTCGAGCACGAAGTCGTGGGCCCAGTCGTCTTCGACGAGAAAGGCGCCGTTCGAGCGCACCACGTCGAGGAGTTCTTCCGCCCGCGACGCCGACCAGCTCTCGCCCGTCGGGTTCGCGACCTGCGGCATGGCGTAGAACAGCCGGGCACGACTGCGTTCGAACGCCTCGGTGAGCACGAGCGGGTCGACGCCGTCCCCGCTCGGATCGCGTGGCACCGGCACCACCGTGAGCCCCGCCTGCCGGGCGGCGGCGATGGCTCCACAATAGCTGGGCGACTCCATCACGATCGCTTCCCCCGGCCGGGCGAGCGCCCGGAAGATCGACGAGAGCGCGCTCTGCCCACCCGGCATCACCAGAACATCGGATGCGGTGGGTGCAGCCCCGCCGCTGCGGGTCGCCTCGGCCACTTCGCCGGCGAACCACGCGCACAGTTCGGGCAGCCCGGATGCGGGCGGCCGGTCGATCGCGCTGCGTGACCGCGCCGCGCGCGCCAGCGCCGCCTGCACGGCACGAACGGGAAGGAGGTCGTCGACGGGGTAGCCGCTGTGGAGCGCCATCACGTCGGGCCCGACGGTCTGGAGCGTCGAGCCGACGAAACCGGCGTCGGAGCGGACCGGGCCGAGCGCCGCCGTCTGCCAGCCGTAATCGGCCCGCGGCGCCGGCTGCGCGTGCCGCACGAAGGTGCCGGCGCCGGGCCGCGACTCGACGAGACCCTCGCGAACGAGCATCCGCACCGCCTGCTGCACCGTCACCGGACTCGCGCCGAAACGCGTCACGATCTCCCGCGTCGACGGCAGTCGTGCGCCGGCGCGCAGGCCGGCGACGAGCTGCCGCAGTTCCGCCGCGATACGCGTCGCACTGCTACTCTGGACCATGAAGGAACATAGTAGCGCTACTGCGCTCACGGCGTCTCCGCTATCGACCGGAGCCGGGGCACCCGCCCGTCGGCGGGGCCCGGCGCCCGGACTCGTCTGGGGTTTCCTCGGCGTGCTCTCGTTCTCGTTCACGCTCCCGTTCACGCGCATCGCCGTCGCCACGCTCGACCCCCTCGTGGTGAGCGCCGGCCGTGCGGTGGTGGCGGCCGTGCTGGCCGTCGTCGTGCTGCTCGTGACGCGCTCGCCAGTCCCGGCTCGTCGGCTCTGGCCGCGCATCCTCGTGGTGGCGGCCGGCGTCGTGTTCGGCTTCCCGATGCTCACCTCGTTCGCCCTGCAGACGGCTCCGGCGAGCCATGGCGCGGTCGTCATCGGGCTGCTGCCCGCGGCCACCGCCGTGGTCGCCGTGATCCGCGGCCGGGAACGGCCGAGCCGCCTGTTCTGGCTCGCGTCGATCGCGGGCGCGGTCGCGGTGGTGGCCTTCACGCTCGTGAGCGAGGGCGGATTCGGCGGCCTCCAGCTCTCCGACCTCCTGCTCCTCGGCGCGGTCGTGGCCGCCGCGGTCGGCTACGCCGAGGGCGGCCTGCTCGCGCGGGAGATCGGGTCGTGGCAGGTGATCTGCTGGGCTCTGGTCGCGGCGGCGCCGGTGATGGCGGCGCTGACCGGATTCTCGGTGCTGCGGCATCCGCCGATCGCACCACTCGAGGGCTGGCTGGCCTTCGGGTACGTGAGCGCGATCAGCATGTTCCTCGGCTTCTTCGCGTGGTACCGGGGCCTCGGCATCGGTCCGATCGCCTCCGTCAGCCAGATCCAGCTGGTGCAGCCGGTGCTGACGATCGTGTGGGCGGCGCTCCTGCTCGGCGAGCCGCTCACCGCGGCCACCGTCGTGGGCGCCGTCGCGGTCATCGCCTGCGCCGCCCTGGCCGTGCGCGCCCGCGTGCGCCGCTGACCTCCCAGCCCCCTCCTCGCGAGGAGGGTCAGGCGCGGGAGATGGCGATCATCTCGTCGCGCGGCACGACCTTCACCCGGAGGCGAGGATGCGCGTCGGCCGCGCCGAGGGCCAGCTCGTGCTCGTCGAGCTTGTGCCAGCCGTCGAGGTCGGTGTACTCCACGCCGCGCGACTCGAGCAGCGCGGGGATCGCCTCCTCGGCCGGCTCCGCCGGGCTCCACCAGTTGGCCTGGTCGCGCACGAGGTGCGACAGGGTCTCCATCGCATCCGACTTCGTGTGGCCGATGAGGCCGACCGGGCCGCGCTTGATCCAGCCCGTGGCGTAGACGCCCGGGATGACCTCGTTATGGTCGTCGAGCACCTGCCCCTCGTGGTTCGGGATCACACCGTGGTGCTCGTCGAACGGGATGCCGTCCAGCGGCGACCCGAAGTAGCCGACCGCGCGGTAGAGCGCCTGGATCTCGATCTCGCGGATCTCGCCCGTGCCCCGCACGCCGCCCGCACCGTCGGGCTCGGTGCGCTCGAAACGGATGGCGGCGACCCGGCCCGCACCGTCGGAGACGATCTCGAGCGGCTTGGCGTAGAAGTGCAGGTGCAGGCGGCGCGAGGCCTGGCCGACCGGCCGCTCGCGCCACTGGTTCAGCACCTTGTTGATCACGAAGACCTGCTTGTTCGACTCGATCGCGGCCTTCGAGGCGTCGTCGAGGTCGAAGTCCTCGTCGTGCACAATCATGTCGACGTCGTTCATCTCGCCGAGTTCGCGCAGTTCGAGCGGGGTGAACTTCACCTGCGCCGGCCCGCGCCGGCCGAACACGTGCACGTCGGTGACGGGCGAGGCCTTGAGCCCCTCGTAGACGTTGGCCGGGATCTCGGTGGGCAGCAGGTCGTCGGCGTGCTTGGCGAGGATGCGCGACACGTCGAGCGCCACATTCCCGTTGCCGATCACCGCGACCGCCCGGGCCTCGAGCGGCCAGGTGCGCGGAACATCCGGATGCCCGTCGAACCAGCTCACGAAGTCGGCCGCGCCGTACGACCCCTCGAGGTCGATGCCCGGGATCTCGAGCGAGGCGTCGCGGATGGCGCCGGTGGCGAAGATGACAGCGTTGTAGTGCTGCTTGAGGTCGTCGAGGGTGATGTCGACCCCGTAGCGCACGTTGCCGAAGAAGCGGATGACCCCGGAGTCGAGCACCTCGCGCAGGGCGGTGATGATGCCCTTGATCCGCGGATGGTCAGGCGCGACGCCGTAGCGCACGAGCCCGTACGGGGCGGGCAGCTGCTCGAACAGGTCGATCGAGACGTCGAAGTGACGCTCGGCTTTCACGAGCAGGTCTGCGGCGTAGATTCCGGCGGGGCCGGCTCCGACGATGGCCAAACGGAGCTTGGTCACGGTGAGTTCCTTCGTATCGGTGGGACGCCGAGCGTCCCGGGGCGCGCATCCGATCGGATGCGCCAGGTCAGCTGGTGCGCTCCACCACGGTGTCGGCGAAGCGGGTGAGGGTCTTCTTCACGGTGCCGGCCGGCAGCGGGGCGAGCGCCTCGACGGCCTCGCGGGCGAACCGGCGCGCCTCCTCGACGGTGCGCCGGGTGACCGGATGCTCGCGCAACTCCCGGATCGCGTCGTCGGCCTCGGCGTCGGTCGCCGCCTCCAGCGCCGCGGGCGTGAGCCGGGCGAGCAACGCCGCTGCCGCCGCATCCGTCACTGCCTCCTGCCGGAGGTAGAGCACCGGCAACGTCGCGACACCGGCACGGATGTCGGTGCCAGGCGTCTTACCCGAGTCCTCGTCGTTCGGCGCGATGTCGATCACGTCGTCGACGAGCTGGAAGGCGATGCCCACCTTCTCGCCGAACGCGCGAACGGGCTGCTCGTAGCCGGAGTCGGCACCCGAGAAGATGATGCCGAGTTGCGCCGACGCCGAGATGAGGGAGCCCGTCTTATCGGCGAGCACGGTGAGGTAGTGCTCCACCTCGTCCTGCTCCGGCGCAGGCCCCAGGGTCTCGTTGAGCTGGCCGAGACAGAGTCGCTCGAAGGTGTCGGCCTGCAGACGGATGGCCCGCTCACCGAGCTGGGCGAGCAGGGCGCTGGCCCGCGCGAACAGGAGGTCGCCGGTGAGGATGGCGACGGAGTTGCCCCAGACGTTCTGCGCGCTCGGCACGCCGCGGCGCTGATCGGCGTCGTCCATCACGTCGTCGTGGTAGAGCGAGGCGAGATGGGTGAGCTCGATCGACGTCGCCGCGGTGATGACCTCCGGGGTGACCCCGGCACCGAGCTGAGCGGTGAGGAAGGCGAGGATCGGGCGCACCCGCTTGCCGCCCGCCTCGAGCAGGTAGCGGGAGACGACATCGACGAGACCGCCGGTGAAGGTCGTCTCGACCGCGAGGCGTGCTTCGAGCGCGTCGATGCTGTCCTCGATCAGGCGCGCGGTGCGCCGATCCTCCCCGGTGGAGAAGAGGCGGTCCGCCAGGGAGAGCGGGGTCGACCGGCCGGTGGCACGGCGAAGACTGGGGGTCACAGGCACCAGCCTACTTTTCTTCGGCCGCGGGCCGCTCGGCCGGCCGGGCCGCGAGCGGCTTCGTGCCCTTGTGCAGGGCCACGATCCCGGCACTCAGGTCGCGGTACTTCACGTCGGTGAACCCGGCGGCGCGCAGCCAGCCGGCGAGCGTCTTCTGGTCGGGCCACGACTCGATCGACTCGAACAGGTAGTCGTAGGCCGGCACGTTCGACGACACGACCTTCGCCAGCGGCGGCATGATGTGCTTGAGGTACCAGTAGTAGGCCGAGCGGATGGGCGCGATCGGCTTGCTGAACTCGCAGATCACGATGCGCCCACCGGGCTTGGTGACCCGGAACAGTTCGGCGAGCGCCGTCTGCGGCTCGACGATGTTGCGCAGACCGAACGAGATGGTGACGGCGTCGAACTCGTCGTCGCCGAACGGCAGAGCCATGCCGTCGGCCACCACGAACTCGATGTTCGGCACGTCGGCCTGCTGCTTCCTGCCCACCTCGATCATTCCCGGCGAGAAGTCGGCGGCCACGACATGAGCGCCGCTGCGGGCGAGCGACGCGCTCGAGGTGCCGGTGCCGGCCGCGAGATCGAGGATGCGCTCGCCGGGCCGCGGGGCGACAGCACGGGTGGTGGCCACCCGCCAGAGCGTCGCGTTGCCGACCGAGAGCACGGTGTTGGTGCGGTCGTAGCCGGCCGCAACCTGGTCGAACATGGCAGAGACCTGCTCGGGTCGTTTGCTGAGGTCTGCCTTGGTCACCCTGCCAGTTTACGGGCGGATGCTGCACGACCGCTCCGACCCGCAAACGGACGTAAGCTGATGCCGTGAGCGATACCTCCCCGGTTCCACGGCTCCGGGTCGAGACCACCCGGGTCGACGATCTGAAGCTGCTGATCCCGCTCATCGACCCGGCGCATCCGCTCATCTGGATGCGCAAGGGGCAGGGCATCGCCGGGGTCGGTGAAGCCCTCCGGCTGGAGTTCTCCGGCCCGACCCGCATGCCCGACGCCTGTGCCGCCTGGAAGAGCGTCGTCGACGCCGCCACCGTCGTCGATCCCGTGGGCGCCCCCGGCACCGGGCTCGTCGCGTTCGGCACCTTCGCCTTCGCCGACGATTCGGCGGCCACGAGCGTCCTCATCGTGCCCCGGCTCGTGCTCGGCAAGCGCGACGGTCAGTTCTGGATCACCCGAACCACGGTCGACGGCGAAGACCCGGCGAGCATCCCCGCCCCGGTGGCCCGGCCGCTCGGCCCGGAGTACCGGCTCGCCCTGCTGCCGGGAGCGGTCTCGCCCGAGGCGTTCCGCGCATCCGTCGACGCCGCCGTCGCCCGCATCGACGACCAGCAGCTCAGCAAGGTCGTGCTGGCCCGCGATCTCACCGGGCACCTCCCGGCCGGCTCCGACCTGCGCCGGCCGCTCACCGACCTCGCGCTCGGCTACCCCGACTGCTGGACCTACGCGGTCGACGGATTCGTGGGCTCGAGCCCCGAGACGCTGGTGCGGGTCGACCACGGCACGGTCAGCGCCCGGGTACTCGCCGGCACCACCGCGCGGGGAACGGATGCGGAGGCCGACCACGACCGCGCGGTCGCGCTGGCCACCTCCACCAAAGACCTCGACGAGCACGGCTACGCCGTGACGAGCGTGATGGCGGCCCTCACCCCCCACAGCCGCAACCTCATCGTGAGCGAGCTGCCGTTCACGCTCAAGTTGCCGAACCTCTGGCACCTCGCCAGCGACATCGTGGGAACGCTGAGCGACGGGTCGACGTCGCTCGACCTGATCAGCGCCCTGCATCCGACCGCTGCGGTGGCCGGCACGCCGACCTCGGCGGCGTTGGCGCTGATCAGCGAGCTCGAGCCCTTCGATCGCGGTCGTTACGCCGGACCGGTGGGCTGGGTGGGCGCCGACGGCGACGGCGAGTGGGCCGTGGCGTTGCGCTCGGCTCAGGTCGACCCATCCGGTGACATCACGGCCTACGCGGGCTGCGGCATCGTCGCCGACTCCGATCCCGAACGGGAGTACCTGGAGACGAAGATGAAGTTCCGCCCGATCGTCGAAGCATTCGGCTGAATCTTTTTTCCAATCCGCCGTGGGCAGGGTTCCGAAGACCTTCTGAAGGCTCGGCCCACCGCCACCGCAGCAAAAGCGCTGGTGAGGGGCCGGTTATCACCGATCCCTGAAGGAGAAGGTCCCATGCGTATCACCAAGCGCCACACGTTCGCAGTTCTCGCCATCGCGGCTGCCGCCTCATTCGGTCTCGCCGGCTGTTCCGGCTCGAGCACCGATTCCGGCTCCGGCTCGTCCAGCAGCGAGGAGTCGATGGCTCCCTCGCCCAGCATGACCTCGACCCCCGACTCGATGGCGGGCGACGACGCCGCGGCCGACCTCGTGGGCTCGGGCTGCGCCGCCTACGCCGACGCGGTGCCGGACGGCGCCGGCTCGGTCGCCGGCATGGCTGAAGACCCGGTGGCGACCGCCGCCTCGAACAACCCGCTGCTGAAGACGCTGACCGCCGCGGTCTCGGGTGGCGTGAACCCCGACGTCAACCTCGTCGACACGCTGAACGGCAGCCAGTTCACGGTCTTCGCCCCGGTCGACGACGCGTTCGCCAAGATCGACGCCGCGACGCTCGACTCGCTGAAGACCCCCGAGGGCGCAGCGACGCTGACGAAGATCCTCACCTACCACGTGGTGCCCGGCCAGATCGCGCCTGACAAGATCGACGGCACCCAGACCACCGTCGAGGGCGGCACGGTCGAGGTCACCGGAAGCGGCGACAACATCATGGTCAACGGCGCCAAGGTCATCTGCGGTGGCGTGAAGACCGCCAACGCCACGGTGTACCTCATCGACTCGGTGCTCATGCCCCCGATGTAATCACCTCCCCTTCGAAGAGCCGGTCGCCGTGAGGCGGCCGGCTCTTCGGCGTCTGGCGGGTCGGTAGAGTTCGGGTATGCGTCAGACGGGGGACGGCACGGCGCGCACGCCCGGGCGTCGGCCCGCGCGTAGCGCAGTGGCCTGGCAGCGCACCGCGCTGTCCACGGCGATGATCGCGCTGCTGCTCGCCTTCGCCTGTCTCCGCGGCGGCTTCCTGATCGGCACCGCCATCGGCGCCTTGGTCGCGATCGCAGCGGGCGCGGCACTTTTCGTGGTGCGCCGATCGGCCGCCCGCACGACGAGGGTCTCGCCGTGGACGCCACTCACGCGCATCGCGATCGTGCTCCTGGCGACAGCAGTGCTCGCCGTCATCGTCGCCCTGATCGTCCTCATCTGACCGACCCCGACCGCCACCCGCCCGCTATTTCCCGACCTCCACCTTCGCCAGGTAGGTCGCGAGGCGGGCGTAGTTCGCGTCGGTGACGGTGTTGGGGCCGCCGAGCACCACGATGTGCACCGGCTTCAGCCGCTGCAGCTCGGCCACGATGGCGGCAGGCACGTTGTCTTTCGAAACGAGCAGCACCGGCGCCTGGAACTTCACCGCACCCGCCGAGCCGGAGAGGGCGTCAGGGAACACCTCGCCCGACGCGATGTAGACGGTGCCCGTCGAAGCGATGGTGAACGCGTCGTTCGAGACCGCCGCCGACACCGCGTACCGATCGGCACCGTCGATCCGCGTCGTCGGCGCGATGGCGGTGAGAGCCGTCGAGACGCTGTCGGCCACCGTGCTGGTGCCACCCAGCACGATGATTCGCTCGGGAGCGAGACGCGTGAGCTCGGTGCGCACATCCGCGGCAACGCCGTTCTTCGCAACGAGGAGCACCGGACCACCAACGAGACCGGCCGCGGCAGAGCCCGACAACGCATCCGGGAACACCTCACCCGACGCGACGTAGGCGATCGGCACACCCGGTGCGAAGGCGTTGCGCGACACGGCGGCCGATACCGCATAACGGTCTGCTCCGCCGATGCGATCCACCTCGTCGGCGAACGCCCCCAAGGCGGTCTCCACCGCAGCGCTGACGGTGTTCAGCCCACCCATCAGCACGATGCGGTGCGGCTGCAGCCGGCGCAATTCGGCGTCGACCACCGCGGGCACCGCATCCTTCGTCACCAGCAGCACCGGGGCGTCGACCGTGCCCGCGGCGGCCGACGCGGACAGCGCGTCGGGGAACACCTGCCCCGATGCCACGTACACGGTGTCGATCTCGGCCGGGAACTTCGCCGCCACCCCGGCCGACACCGCGTACCGGTCGGCTCCGCCGACCCGCTCGATGGTCGGCGTGACGGTCAGTGTCACCTCTGCCGTGAGCAGCGGCAGACACGGCAGGGCCTTGCCGAGCCTGACGCAGTAGACGAAGGAGTCGTCGCCCGCGAACGTGGCGGCCGGCGTGTAGCTGAAGGAGCCGCCATCACCGAGCCCGTCGATCTGACCGTGCGTCGGGCCGGCCGCGATGGAGATCAGCGCACCGATCGGCAGGTCGATGTCGTTGGCGAACACGCCGTGGCCGGGCGGTGTCTCGAAGGTGACCCCCGCGGTGAGGGTGTACGCGTCGTTGTTCAGCACCGGCACGAGCTCGTCGGCCTGCGCCGCCGCCGGCGCCACCAACACCGACAGCGCGACCACTCCCGCCGCCGCCAGCCCCATCAGCCGAATCCGGCTCCCGATCTGTCTCATGGCACACCCTCCTGAGTAAATGATCAATGCTCAGTTAGTATGCCACGCGAATGAGGGTCAGGGGGTGAAACCCGCCAAGAGGTTCACGATGCTCGCCAGGATCACCGATCCGAAGAAGTACGACAGCAGCGCGTGCCGCAGCGCCGTCATCCGCACGACCGAGGAAGTGAGGTTCGTGTCGGAGACCTGGAAGGTCATGCCCAGGGTGAAGGCCAGGTACGCGAAGTCGCCATAAGCGGGCGGCTCGTCCTGGTTGAAGGAGATGCCGCCCACCGTTCCCGAGTAGTACACGACCGCGTAGCGCAGCGTGTAGAGGGTGTGCACGAGACCCCAGGACACCACCACGCTGAGCACCGCGATGGCGCTGAGCACGTCGCGCGCGACGCCGGGTGCACTGTTGGCCTGCAACAGCACGAAGACCACGACCACCACACTCGCGACGCTCGCGAAGATCAGCATCACGTCGCTGACCGTGCGCGTCGGGTCTTCGCGGTAGGCGTGCGCCTCGGTCTCGCGGGCATCCAGCCCGCCGATCCTCGCCCAGACCCAGACCAGGTAGACGATGCAGGCGGCGGCCCAGCCCGCGATGGCCGCGACGGTGGGCTCACCCAGCAGAACGGATGCCGCGGCCACCGCACCACCCACGACACCCATCACCGCGAAACGCACACGGGCGCGGCGCACCCGCACAGCGCGGGTCTCCCGTTCTCCCATGCACCGATCGTCGCACGCCGCGAGCTCCACCGGTGGAGCACCGCCGCGACAAGCGTGAGCACGCCGCCCCTAGACTTCTGCTGGAGGAACGATGAAGAACACGAGCACCCGGCTGCTGCTCAGCTGCGCGGCGATCGGCGTGGCCGGCGGCATCCTCTACGTCGCCGCGTCCTACCTCGGCGGCACCGTGAACGCCGTGCTGCCGATGCTCTACGGCCTGACGCTCGGCATCTATTTCCTGCCCGGCGCGGTCGCCCAGTTCCTCTTCCGGCGCGGCGGCGTGGCGCTGCTCGTCACGGTGCTCTCCGGACTCGTCTCGGCAGCCTTCCAGCCGCTCGGCTTCGTGGCGGCACTCATCGCGGTGGGCATCGGCGCGGTGCAGGAGCTGCCGTTCCTCGTCACCCGCTACCGGCTCTGGCCGGTCTGGCTGTTCCTCGTCGGCGCCGTGTTCTCCGGCGTGCTGCTCGCCATCGGCATGTACCGCCTGGTGGGCGCGAACGAGCTCGAACCGGCGGCAGCGGTGGTGCTCATCGCGGGGTCGGTGCTCTCCCCGGTGATCTTCACCGTGATCGCCATCGCCATCGCACGCGCCCTGGCCGCGACGGGCGTGGCGAGGGGCATCGCCTCGACGGCTACTGACCGCCGAGCACCGAATCGTCGGTGAGCAGGAGCGGCGCATCCGTCGACGGCACATCGACGTGCATGTGCGTGCAGGAGTCGTCGAACTCGGTCCAGTTCGTCAGCTGCAGCTTGATGCCGGCCGAAGCACGGCACTGCGCCTGGCCGACATGCGCACCCACCGGCATGACCGGGTCGAGCAGGCTGATCAGTTTCAGGGTGCCGGCGTCGGTGCCGTTCAAGCTCTTGTTGTCGAGCAGATAGAAGTCGACGGCATGGCCGCCACCGTCGGTGTAGTGCGACGAACTCGTGCCGGCGCCCTCGATCTGACCGGTGCACTTGCGGTTGATGTCCGAGACCCCGACCTGGTCGAAGTTGCGCACCGCGATCGCGATGATCTCGAGCACCCGGTAGTCCACGCCGCAATCGGGAACCGTGACCCCCTGCGCGATCCAGCGGATCTCCTTGATGTGATCGGGCGTCGACCCCACGAGTTTGCCCGAGTCGACGGCGTTCACGAGCTCCTGCGCCAGCGAGCGGCCCACGAGCAGCTGCGCGGTGGAGTAGCCGGCCGCCTGGAGCTCGCCCGCATCGGTGACCGCGTAGCCGTCGCGGTTCACCACCTCGGTGGCCGAACCGGATGCCGTGACCAGCTGCTGCGGCGCCGGCGCGGTGCCGGCGTTGAGGCTGAGGTTCACCACGTTCGCGTCGACCGGACTGGCCGAGACGGTGGAGGGGATGGCCGTGACGGCCGTGATGCCGAGCACGAAGCTCATGGCCACCGCGGTGACCCCGGCCTTCGCCCAGCCGCCCCGGCTCCGGGAGCGTCGTGCGCCGCCTTCGACGGAGCGCCGGCGCCGGGCGCGGCCCTCGCGGGCGGTGGGGGTCGCCCCGGAGGTCGTGGTCGCGGCGGCCGGTGCGGCGAGCGCGGGCACGGAGGCGCGGGGCACGACGGGTTCGGCGCGGCTGAGGTGCAACGCCGGCGCAGCCGAGTCGAGCAGCGGATGCGCCGGCTCAGGTTCGACCGGATCGAGCACGAGCTCGACGGCAGGCTCGAGCGGCGCGGAGCCGAGCTCCGCGATCTCGAGGTCGGCGAGCTCTTCGGCGCGGAGCGCGAGCTCGCGTTCACGCTGCTGCTGTTCCTGCTCACGGAGCTGCCGCCGGGTCAGCGGAATTGCCTCGGCGGCGGGCACCACCACGATCTCGCTCGTGACGACGGGCACGACAGGTGCTGTCGGAGCGACCGCCGCAGCGGGTGTCGGCGACTCCTGGGCCGGGGCGGCCTGGGCGGCACGGCGTGCGCGCCGGCTGTCGCCGGCCGCGATGGAGGGCTTCGCCGGCTCGAGCGACCCCGCGCTCTCGGCCCGGGCCGAGGCCTCGAGGGCCTGCTGCTCGCGGAGCTGCCGCCGGGTGAGCGGGGTCGACGACTCGTCGCTTCGCGCTCTGCGACCCGACGTCACGTCGGCTCGCTCATCCGGGTTTGTCAAACGAAGTGCTTTCGGGGTCAGGCTGAGCAGCCGTCCACTCGCGCAGCGAACGACCAACCGTGGGCCTTTCGAGGATAGCGGCTCGTCGCTGGAAATCTCCAGAAAGCGGCCGAATCTCCATCCGTACGCATCGACCTCGCTCCACCACGCAGGACAGCCTTACCTAAGCTAGGGGCATGACCTCACGCGATCCCCTCCTCCGGGTGGCGGATGCGCGCATCCGGCACGACGGGAACGACCGCGACACCCCCGACGGCGTCGGTTTCGAGCTGCACGCTGGCGAGACGCTGCTGCTGCTCGGCCCCTCGGGCAGCGGCAAGTCGACGCTCGCTCTCGCCCTGAACGGGCTCATCCCGCACGCGGTTCCGGCCGAGCTGACCGGATCGGTGCTGGTCGACGGCGTTCTGACGACCGACGCGACCGTCGCCCGGCTGAGCCAGTCGGTCTCGATGGTGTTCCAGGATCCGGACGCCCAGATCGTCACCGGCACCCTGCTCGACGAGGTGTGCTTCGGGCCCGAGAACCTCTCGCTCCCGGTCACCGAGGTGCTCGCGCGAGCCGAGACGGCGCTGCGGCAGGTGGGGCTCTGGGAGCGCCGCGGCGAGAACCCCGATCGGCTGTCCGGCGGCGGGCGGCAACGTCTCGCCGTCGCCTGCGCTCTCGCCCTGCGCTCGCCGGTGATCGTGCTCGACGAGCCGACCGCGAACCTCGACCCGGTCGGCACCGAGGAGGTCTACGCCGTGCTCGGCGATCTCGTGCGCGAGGGCGGCCACGCGCTGGTGCTGATCGAGCACGATCTCGACGCGGCGATGACGATCGTCGACCGGGTGGTGGTGATCGACGGCGCCGGCCACCTCGCCTTCGACGGGCCCGCCGCCACCGTTCTGCGCGACCACGTCGACGAGCTGCTCGCACTGGGTGTCTGGGTGCCGAGCGCGACGCTCGCCGGGCTGCGTCTGCGCGACGCGGGGTGCCCGTGCCCGAGCTCCCCCTGACGCCCGCCCAGCTGGACCGGCTGGTCGACGCCCTCCCGCCGGCGGCGGCCCCGGC
>BADC01000447.1 GCA_000333435.1 Corynebacterium-like bacterium B27
AGATCGCGGAGTGGGACAAGCCGGTCGCTTACCAGCTGGTGGCCGACGCAGGCTACCCGAACTACACGGCCACCGTCTCGGTGCGGAAGGACGACCTCGAGTCGCTCGACGCCTGCCTCACGAAGCTGGTGCCCGTGATGCAGCAGGCCGAGGTCGACTTCTACGCCGACCCGGCGCCGGTGGTCGACCTCATCCTCGACGCCGTCGACGCCTACGACAACGGCATCGTCTACACCCGCGGCGCTGCCGAGTTCGGAGTCTCGAGCGTCATCGACGACGGGCTCGTGTCCAACGGCTCCGACGGCGCCATCGGCGACTTCGATCCCGAGCGGATGCAACGGATGCTCGACCTCGTGAGCGGCATGGCAGCGGCGACGGGCACGACGATCGCCCCCGGCCTCGCGGCCGACGACCTCTACACCAACAAGTACATCGACCGCAGCATCGGCCTCCCGGCCGAGTGACCGCCTGGAACGGAAAGGACACCCATCATGTCTCGCTCGGTACCCATCATCGACATCACCGCCTTCCGTGACGGCTCCGACCCGCAGCGCGTGGTCGCCGAGGTCGACGCCGCCTGCCGGGAGCTCGGCTTCCTCGTGATCTCCGGCCACGGCGTCTCGCCCGACGTGCTCGACCGCGGTGTCGAGGCCATGCGCGACTTCTTCGCTCAGGAGGGTGACGCCAAGTCGGTGCACACGAAGGCGGGGTACTCGGGCGGTTACTCCGAGTTCGCGAACATGTCGCTCGGGCAGTCGCTCGGCACCGACGCCCCGGCCGACCTCCGCGAAGGGTTCAGCGCGAAGCGCCGCGACCTGCTGAACCCCGCCTCGCCGGTCTGGGGCGACGAGCCGTCGACGCGCGAGCTGCGGTTGGCACTCACCGACTACTACTTCGCCATGAACGCCGTCGCCGACACCCTGATGGAGATCTTCGCGCTGGCGCTCGGGCGCGAGCGCGATTACTTCGAGCAGTTCACCTACCGGCACGACAGCAACCTCGGCATCTTCCACTACCCGCCGATGCGGGAGGCGCCCCTCCCGGGCCAGCTGCGCGGCGGCGCGCACACCGACTTCGGCGGCGTCACGGTGCTGCACGCCTCGCCGTCGGTGGAGGGGCTCGAGGTGTGGAACGGCGACGGGTGGGAGCCCGTGCCGGTGGTCGAGGGCACCTTCGTGATCAACCTCGGCGACCTCATGAAGCGCTGGACGAACGACGTCTGGAACTCGACCCTGCACCGCGTGGCCAACCCGGTCGACGGCGCCTGGGACAGCGACCGCCTCTCGATCGCGTTCTTCCACCAGCCGAACAAGGATGCGGTCATCCAGTCGCTCGACGAGTCGGCCCCCGCGAAGTACCCCACCATCACCTCGGGCGAGCACTTCATCGCGAAGATCGAGGCAATGCGGGTGCCGGCGTGACCGAGGCGGCCGGCGTGACCGAGGCGGCCGAGGTGCTGCTCGACACGGTCCTGCTCGACACGGTGGCCGCCGCCGAGCGGGCGGTGAGGGAGGGCGGCAGCCCGTTCGCCGCGGCCGTCGTGGTCGGCGACGTCGTGGTGAGCTTCGAGGTGAACGCGGTCGGCAGCCACCGCGATCCCACCGCCCACGCGGAGGTGCTGGCCATCCGGTCGGCCTGCCGCACACTCGATACGCTCGACCTCAGCGGAGCGGTGCTCTACTCCTCGTGCGAGCCGTGCCTGATGTGCGCGGCCGGCGCGGTGTGGGCGGGCATCCCGGCCGTGGTCTACGCCGCGCCGATCGAGGCGCTGACGGGGGTGCCGATCAGCGAGCTGTTCCCGCCGGGCGCCGTCGACTGGGCGCGGCTGCCGCTTCNGCGCGAGCTCGTTCCCGTGGCCGCGGCGGCACGCACCCTCGCCGAGTGGCGGCTCGGCTGAACCGGCGCAGCGCGGCACGGGGGCGCTTCGACGTCAGCCGAGGCGTC
>BADC01000446.1 GCA_000333435.1 Corynebacterium-like bacterium B27
ACGCCNCATCGACGACGAGCTGCTGAACCCGCTCGGCATCTACAAGGAGCGCCTCTCGCAGAGTGCCCTGTTCGCCGAGATGCAGCGTGTCGACGACGCCGAGGCCGAGGCGGTGGGGCGCTGGCTGCTCGACGCCGGCATGACCTTCCGCACCGGCACCGACGACGCCACCGAGCTCACCGAGCGCCAGCTGCTCGAGCAGTACAAGATGTACATCGCCGCGCTCCGCATCAGCGACGACTTCGGGCTCGATGCGGTGGGCATCCAGTACCAGCAGGGCCTCAAGGACCTGACCCCTGCATCCGACCTGCCCGAGGGGCTGCTCAACAACGTCGAGCGCCCGCCGGTGCTCTCGCGCGATGGCTCGCGCGTGCTCTGGGAGGGCAAGGCGCTCCCCCACTTCAACGAGGCCGACGAGGGCGTGGCGGTCGACGCCCTCGTGACCAACCGCATCTGGACCGCGATGCACCTCGACCCCGCCACCACCCTCCACGACGTGCGCTGGGGCGAGGAGTTCGACGGCCGCTTCGTCTGGGTCTACGAGATCTCGGGCTCGGTGCCGCCCTCGCACTTCGAGCACGGCTACGCGGATGCGGTGGGCTGGCGGCAGGACCCGGTGTTCTTCCCCGCCGGTGGCTCCACCATCAAGGGCGTCTCGAAGCCCGGCGAAATCGTCTGGTCGCGCGTCTACGTGCAGGGCGGGGCGCTGCACCTCGACATCGGCCGCGCGTCGGCCGTCGCCTTGCCCGAGGCGGAGACCGAACGGCGCTGGCAGGCCACGAACCCGGAGTGGCCGATCATGCACGTCGTGCTGCACGGCATCGACCGCGACCAGTTCATGGCCCGCCACAAGGCCAACCACGTGCAGGTCGCCTACGCCCCCGACGCCGACACCGCCGATCGCGCGCTGCTGGCGAAGGCCACCGCCTTCGCGCGCCTGGGCGTGCAGGTGCACCTCTGCGGCGACGTGTCGCTGCCCGCCTGAGGCGCCGAAGCAGCGGGCCGCGGCGCTGCCCGGTGCCCGTCCGCCCGCGGGCCCCTACCGCATCGTCACCAGGATGATCGACGCGCGGTCGGGGCCCGACGACGTCCACCGCGTGGTGACGTCGCCGCGCATGAACAGCACGTCGCGCGGCCGCAGTTCCCATTCGCCCTGATCGCGCACCTCGACGAGGAGTTCACCCGACAAGAGGATGAGCGCCCCTTCGCCCGGCGAGTGGAACCAGTCGCTCACGTTGTGGCTGGCGTCGACCGAGTAGTCGAACACCTCCAGATGCCCGCCCTCGCCGGGGAGGATCAACCGGCCCGCCGGCGACGACGGGTCGTCGACGGCCGTGACCCGGGTGCCCTCGTGCGCTCGCACCACCGTCACCTTCGCCGCGGCCGGCGCCGGCATGAGTTCGCCGGGCGTGGTGTCGAGCGCCATCGCCAGGCGGTAGAGCGTGTGCAGCGACGGCGTGGTGTCGCCGCGTTCGAGCTTGCTGAGGAAGGGCTGGCTGATCTCGGCCTCGGCCGCCAGCGTCACCATGGAGACGCCGCGGCTCTTGCGCAGCGCCCGCACGCGCAATCCGATGTCCCGGCGCAGGGCGCGATCGTCGGCTGCGCCGTCTGAGTCGACCGTGCTCACGGAGTCACGAACTCGAAATCAGCGCGAAACGGGACGGCAATACGCGTGCGCTCTAATATTCCCACTGGTTATATTTCACCCTCAGCACCGCACGTCAGAACACGCTCCACGCCTGCATCATATTCTCCCCGATCATTCCCGCTGTTCAGCGAGGAAAGGAATTCGCCATGCGGAAACACGTCAGGATCGTCTCAGCCGCCACCTCGGGCGCCGTTCTCGTCACGCTCGTGGCGGGCTGCGCATCCGCCAGCACCGCCGACACCGCATCGAGCACCGCGGGTGCCGAGATCGGCGCCATCGACCTCTCCGACGTCTGCCCCTCGACCGTCGTGGTGCAGACCGACTGGAACCCTAGCTCGGAGCACGGCCATCTCTACGAGATGCTCGGCCCCGACCCGGTCATCGACTCCTCGTCGATGTCGGTCTCCGGGCCCCTCTACTCCGGCGGCGAGTACACCGGGGTCGACCTCGAGATCCGGGCCGGCGGCCCGGCGATCGGTTTCCAGAGCGTCTCGAGCCAGATGTACGCCGACCCCTCGATCACGCTCGGCTACGTGCAGACCGACGGGCAGATCTTCGCCTCCACCGACCAGCCGACCGTCTCGGTGATGGCCCCGCTCGACGTGAGCCCGCAGATCGTGATGTGGGACCCGGCCACCTATCCCGACGTCTCGACCATCGCCGACCTCGGNCAGACGGATGCGGTGGTGCGCTACTACGGCGGCGCCCCGTTCATGGNACTACTCGTC
>BADC01000445.1 GCA_000333435.1 Corynebacterium-like bacterium B27
GGCAGCGGCGATGCCGCCCTGGGCGTACCGCGTGTTGCCCTCGTCGATCGCCGACTTCGTCACCACGGTGACGTCGTGCCGCTCGCCCAGCGTCAACGCGGTCACGAGCCCCGCGACACCGCTGCCGACGACGACCACGCGCATCCGCCGCGCCCCGGCCCCGCCGCCGCTCGTGTCGTCCACGCTCATGGCCGGGCCGCGAGCATCCGCTCGAGCGCGACACGCGCGGGCACCGCCACGTCGTCGCCCACCGTGATCTGGTTCACCACGCGACCCGCCACGAGCTCCTCGAGCACCCAGGCGAGGTAGCCGGGGTGGATGCGGTACATCGTGGAACAGGGGCAGATCACGTCGTCGAGGCAGAAGATGGTGTGCTGCGGGTACTCGTTGGCGAGGCGCTGCACCAGGTTGATCTCGGTGCCGATCGCGAACGTCGACCCCGCCGGAGCCGCCTGGATCGCCTTCACGATGAAGTCGGTCGACCCGGCCGCGTCGGCGGCGTCGACCACGGGCATCGGGCACTCGGGGTGCACGATCACGCGAACGTCGGGGTGCGCCGCCCGGGCCTTCTCGATCTGCGCCACCGAGAACCGCTTGTGCACCGAGCAGAAGCCGTGCCACAGGATGACCTGCGCGTCGACCAGCTCGTCGACGGTCGACCCGCCGAGGGGCTTGCGCGGGTTCCACATCGGCATGCGCTCGAGCGGCACGCCCATCGCCTTGGCGGTGTTGCGGCCGAGGTGCTGGTCGGGGAAGAACAGCACCCGCTGCCCGCGCTCGAACGCCCACTCCAGCACGGTGGCCGCGTTCGACGAGGTGCAGACGATGCCGCCGTTGCGGCCGCAGAAGCCCCTGAGGGCCGCCGAGGAGTTCATGTAGGTGACCGGGATGAGCGGCACCCGGCCCTCGGCATCGGGCTCGGTTTCGTAGAACTCCTGCAGCTGCGCCCAAGCCTCCTTCAACGGAGTCGATGTCGGCCATGTTGGCCATCGAGCAGCCGGCCGCGAGTTCGGCAGGATGACCGACTGCGACGGCTTTGCGAGGATGTCAGCCGTCTCGGCCATGAAGTGCACCCCGCAGAACACGATCGCCTCGGCCTGCGGCACGGTCAGCGCGGCATTGGCGAGCTGGAACGAGTCGCCCACGAAGTCGGCATACTGCACCACCTCGTCGCGCTGGTAGAAGTGGCCGAGAACGACCACGCGGTCGCCGAGCGTCTCTTTGGCGGCACGGATGCGCGCATCCAGTTCGTCTTTCGACGCCGTCTTGTACTCCTCGGGCAGCTGGCCCTGGCGCGGCGCCTCGGCGGGGATGGGGTCGGCCATCGAGGCGCCCGGACCGTAGGAGGGCATCGGGAGGGCGTCGAACACCCACGGGCCGTCGGCGAGGTCGGGCGTGCAGGCCTCGGCGGTGACGGCGGGGTCGCCGGCCACGATGAGCTGGATCTCGGTGTCGACCGACATCGTCGCGGGAGTGTTCATGAGAGTGCGGCTTTCTCGCGGAGGGGTGATGCGCCGACGGGCCCGCGGGCGAGCGGGTCGACGGCGCTGTTGTAGCGGTAGAGCTTGGGCGGGCGGTAGCGCGTGCCGGCGACGACGTCGCCGGTGGGCACGATGGCACCCGCCGATTCGAGCTGGCGACGGAAGTTCGCCGGGTCGAGCGAGCGGCCGAGCACCGCCTCGTGCACCTCGCGCAGCGCCGCGAGAGTGAATGTCTCGCCGAGGAAGGCGTGGGCGATGCGGCTGTACTCCACCTTGTTGCGCAGCCGCCAGACGGCGTACTCGACGATGGAGTTGTGGTCGAAGGCGAGCGGTGGCAGATCGTCGACCGAAAACCAGGCGACGTTCTCGCTCGAGTTGCTGCCGGCCGACTGCGTGACCTCCGCCGAGTTCACCAGGGCCCAGTAGACGATCGACACCACCCGTTCGCGCGGCTCAGGCGCCTCGCCGGGCCGCTCGTCGAGCGGCGAGCGGTCGAGGGTGCCGAACGCGTAGAGCTGTTCGAGGTAGCTCGGCGCGAGCGCGGTGGTCGCGGCGAGGGTGCGGGCGGCCGAGGTCTCGAGGTCTTCGTCGGCTCGCAGCGGCCCGCCGGGCAGCGCCCAGTGCCCCTGATAGGGCGGCCGGATGCGCCGCACGAGCGGCACCCAGAGCGACGGCAGCGCGGTCGGCCGGTCGGGCCGGAGCGCGAAGATGACCGTCGAGACGGCGAGTGTCACGCCGGCGTCGTTCGCGGTCATCGCGCTCTCCGATCTAAAGGTTGTTCTGACTATAACCCTTAATGTCGTTCGCACCAAAACCACGCAAGCTGCGATAGGCGCGTCCTTATCTCGGGTTAGCCGGCTAAACTGTGATAACG
>BADC01000444.1 GCA_000333435.1 Corynebacterium-like bacterium B27
CGGCGCCGTGGTCGGAGACTGGACGAGCACGTCTGGGCCGGCGACCCGAAGGTGCGCGACGTCATCGCGGGGCTCCTCGGCGACGTCGACTGGAACGCCGTGGTCGGTACGCTCTCCGGCGGTCAGCGCCGCCGCGTCGCCCTGGCGGCGCTGCTGGTCGGCGACTGAGCACCGGGATGTCGACGGCGGCGCGCACGGCGACGAGGTCATCGAGCGAGCCTTTGAACCGCCGCTGCTCGGTGAGCACGCTGATCGCCCCGGCGCCGCCGGCGGCATACCGTGCGGCAAGGTCGGCCGGATCGGCGATCGTCGCCAGCGGGCCGCGCGAGGGGCTGGCACGCTTCACCTCGGCGATGATCTTCACGTTCTCGGCGGGCGCAAGGAACGACAGGGCGTCGAGCGCGGGCGGCGCCGCGGTCGCGGCGGCCTCCACCACCTCGAGGCTGCGTGTGTTCTGTCGCTCCGCCGCATCCTCGAGCGCTCCGGCTACGAGATCGGCGAGCACGGAGTCAGTGCTCCTTGTGCGCGACGCGCGATCCGTTGACGCCGTAGCCGGCTTTGGCGAGCACCCAGCCGAGGATGAAGCCCACGACCGCGAGGCCCGCGCCGCCCCAGACCAGCCACTGGATGTCGAGCACGAAGGCCACGGTGCCGATGGCGATGCCGAGGAGCGACACGATGACGGCCGTCCATGCGGCGGGAGAGTGGCCTTCGCCTAGTTCTTCAACGTCAGAGCTCATCGATCGCTTCCTGTCTCACAAGTGGTCGTACTCACCGAGTCTACCGGGCCGCGGCGGCCGGTTCGGGATTCAGCGGGTGGGGTCGGTGCCGTGGGTGAGGCTGTCCCAGTCGTCGACCGCCGCGTCGCGCGCCGCCGTCGCGGTGGGACTGCCGCCCGACCGCTCCTCCTGCGCCGTCTCGTCTTCGAAGAAGTCGGCCGGGTCGGCGCTCCGCCGGCCGTCCTCGGCCTCGAACGCCACCGCCTGGTACTTGCGGCCGGCGGCCGGCCAGCGGCGCACGGTGACGATCACGAAGAGCCCGGCCACGATCATCAGAGCACCGAGACCCACGGTCACAGCCGCCCAGGGCGTGGTGGTGCTCTCGGTCACGAGGTCGCGCACCGACTGGGTGCCGGCGACCCCGGTGCTGGTCGTGACCACCGCGGCACCCGCGGCGACCGGATCGGTGAGGGCGCCGATCGCGGAGGCGAGCACGCTCGCGCCGAGCAGCACCTCCAGTGCACCCAGCACGATGCGGATGATCGGCCCGGCGATCGCGAGCGCGCCGGCGAGGGCGATACCCGCGAGGGCGAGGGCGGAGAGCGCCGGCGCTGCGACCGAGCCCGGGACGTCGAGCGTCGCGGCACTGGTCGACCCGCCCACGATCGTGAGCGACCCCCACGACTGCGACCAGGCGAGGAAGGTGAGCCCGCTCAGCACCAGGACGGCGAGGATCGCCAGCGTCTTGACACGGCGGCCGGGGCGCACCGGGGAGCCGGTGCGCGCATCCGCCGCGGTGCTGGTCATCAGCGCACTCTCGTCATCGCGTTCGCCACGGCGACGGCACGCAACGGGGCGGCCGCCTTGTTCTGCGACTCCTGGAACTCGCTCGCCGGGTCGGAGTCGGCGACGAGGCCGCCGCCCGCCTGCACGCGGGCGACGCCGTCGCGGATGGTCGCCGTGCGGATGGCGATGGCGAGGTCGGCATCGCCGCCGAACCCGAAGTAGCCCACCACTCCCCCGTAGAGTCCGCGCTGGGCGGGTTCGAGGGCGTCGATGATCTCCAGCGCCCGTGGCTTCGGGGCGCCCGACAGGGTGCCGGCCGGGAAGGTGGCCCGGAAGACGTCGATCGCGTCGAAGCCGTCCCGGATCTGCCCCTCGACCGACGACACGATGTGCATGATGTGACTGAACCGCTCCACGCGCATGAACTCCGTGACCTCGACGGAGTTCGCCTCGCACACCTTCAGCAGGTCGTTGCGCGCGAGATCGACCAGCATCAGATGCTCGGCCTTCTCCTTCTGGTCGCCGAGCAGCTCGTGCTCGAGCTCGAGATCCTCCTGCGGTGTCGCCCCGCGGGGCTTCGACCCGGCGATCGGATGCGTGTGCGCGCGCCCGCGCTCCACCTTCACCAGGGCCTCGGGGCTCGACCCGACGATCTCGTAGGGCGTGCCGTCGGTGTCGACGAGGCTGAGCAGGTACATGTACGGACTCGGGTTGAGCGTGCGCAGCACCCGGTAGACGTCGAGCGGATGCGCAGTGGTGTCGAGCTCGAACCGCTGCGAGATCACCACCTGGAAGATGTCGCCCTCGCGGATGTGCTCCTTGGCGACCTCGATCGCCCCGAGGAAGTCGTCGCGGTCGGTGCGGTGCCGCGGCTCGCCCGTGGCCGCGAAGTCGACGGTGGCGAGCCACGCCTCGGCCGGCTGGGCGAGCGCGTTCTGCAGCTCGTCGAGACGCGCCTGTGCGTTGCTCCACAGCTCGTCGGCCGGGGTGTCGTCGTCGGTGAGGACGTTCGCGAGCAGCTGTATCGTGCCGTTGCTGTGGTCGACGACCACGATCTCGGAGACGAAGGAGAGACCCTGGCTCGGCATGCGGTAGTCGGCCGGCGGGCGGTTCGGCAG
>BADC01000443.1 GCA_000333435.1 Corynebacterium-like bacterium B27
CCACCTTCAAACTCCTTTTGGTGCTAATTTATATCGGCGAAGCCGCGGCCGCTACAATGATCGTAGCGTATCACCGCTGCCTCCGTTCCGGATGCGATGCACGCCCCTTGGCAACGGATGCGTATCGCCGCCGTCGGCACCAAGCATCATTTCG
>BADC01000442.1 GCA_000333435.1 Corynebacterium-like bacterium B27
CTAGCCGCCCCCACCGACATCGCCGGCGAGCGGCGACGCGTGCCCGCATCCTGTTCGCTGAGGGCTGTTCATCCGACCCTCCGGATGGCCCGGCGACCCGATGAGCGTGCCGTAATCTGGGCTGGTGGTCGTCGTCCGACCACGTGATGGGAAAGGCACACCAGATGGACATCCGAATCGGTATCGCGAACTCGCCCCGTGAACTCAGCTTCGAGTCGAGCCAGACTCCCGCCGAGATCGAGCAGGTCGTCGCAGCCGCACTGACCG
>BADC01000441.1 GCA_000333435.1 Corynebacterium-like bacterium B27
GTCGAGGTGCTCGATCCCGTCGTCGGCGTAACCGAGGTCGTCGTAGGTGAACGCCTCCTCGACGGGCACGTGCGGCACGCGGGCGATGGAGACCGACACGATGACGACGTGCTCGTGCAGCACGTGATTGTGCTTCACGTTCGCCCGCAGCGCCAGCGGTGTGCTCTCCTTGTTCGGATGCGGGAAGATCGCGATCCCGGGCACGCGCGGGAGTTTCTGCGCCCGCATGTCCTTCACGAACTGCGCGAGCGACCCCTCCTTCTTCTTACGGTCCTCCAGCACCAGCTGCCGGCCCCTGCGCCAGGTCGTCATCACGACGATCACGAGCGCGGCGATGGCGAGCGGCACCCAGCCGCCGTTCACGATCTTCGAGAGGTTGCCGGCCAGGAAGGTCAGCTCCAGTCCGCCGAACACCACGGCGGCGAGCACGATCTTCCACGGATGCCACCGCCACAGCGGCCGCGCGACGAGCAGCAGCAGCACGGTGTCGACGACGAGCGCACCGGTCACCGAGACGCCGTAGGCGGTGGCGAGCCGGTCGGAGGAGCCGAAGGCGAGCATGACGCCGATCACCCCGATGAACAGCAGCGCGTTGATGGCGGGCAGGTAGATCTGCCCGCCTTCGCGTTCGGAGGTCTGCCGGATGGTCAATGGCGGCAGCAACCCGAGCTGCACCGCCTGCCGGGTGAGCGAGAACGCGCCCGAGATCACGGCCTGGCTCGCGATGATGGTGGCGGCGGTGGCCAGCACGACGACGGGGAGCCTGCTCCAGTCCGGGAACAGCAGGAAGAACGGATTCTCGGTGGCCTCCGGATGCCGGAGCACCAACGCCGCCTGGCCCAGGTAGTTGAGGACCAGCGCCGGGAACACCAGCACGAACCAGGCGCGCCGGATCGGCGACCGCCCGAAGTGCCCCATGTCGGCGTAGAGGGCCTCCGCGCCGGTGATCACGAGCACCACGGCGCCCATCGCCACGAAGGAGATGGCGGGGTGCGAGACGATGAACACGATCGCGTAGCTCGGCGACAGCCCCAGCAGCACGTCCGGGTGCTGGATCACCATCGCCAGCCCCGCCACCCCGATCACCACGAACCAGAGCACCATCACCGGCCCGAACAGTCCGCCCACCCGGCCGGTGCCGAAGCGCTGCACGACGAACAGGCCGATCAGGATGAGCACGGCGATCGGGATGACCAGGTGCGCCACCCCCGGCGCGGTCACCTCGAGACCCTCCACGGCCGAGAGCACGCTGATCGCCGGCGTGATGATCGAGTCGCCGTAGAACAGCGACACCCCGACGATGCCGATCACGAGGAGGATTCCCGCCTTGCCGGCTCGTTTGGCGTAGAGCCGCTGGGCCAGCGCCGCGAGCGCCATCACCCCGCCCTCGCCGTCGTTGTCGGCGCGCATCAGGATGCCGAGGTACTTGATCGACACGATGACGGTGACGCTCCAGAACATGAGCGAGATGACGCCGTAGACGTCGCCCTGGTCGGGTCGCACCACGCCGCCGTCGAGCGTGAACACCGTCTTCAGCGCGTAAAGCGGGCTGGTGCCGATGTCGCCGAACACCACGCCGAGAGCCGCCACCGCGTCACCACGACCGCCCTCGGCATCCGCTCGCGTGAGCGCACTGCTGTTCGCACGGATGCAACCCTACGCCGCACAACGGCGACTGAAGCGACGCGGTGAGGACAACCGTCCAGTCGCACTACCAGCGTGGCCGACGTTTCACCTAGTGGAACCGATTAAACCGCTTGACGAAACGCTGATGGCGCATCCATACTTTGGGCACCCTTCACCTCGTGCCCGAAGATCAGGAGAGCTCCATGCAGTTCCACGTCTCTCGACCGCGCCCACGCAGGCGGGGCCGCGCTGTCGCGGCCATCGCCTCGGCCGCCGTGCTCGGCGCCACCGTGCTCGTCTCGGCCCCCCTCGTCGTCGCGCCCGCGCAGGCGATCGGCACCGACCCGGCGTTCGCCGTGCTGTCGGACGGTGTCGTCCCGACGGGCGGCAGCGCGGTCGCTCCCGCCGCGACGCGCGCGGCCAACGGCGACATCATCGTCGTGTACAACACGAACGGCGACGGCGTGGCCGGAGCCGAGGTCAAGATGATCCGCACGCCCGACAACGGCGCCACCTGGAGCACTCCGTCGACCTTCGTCTCACCGACCGTCGCCGGCGGCTCGATGAACGCCTCGCTCGGCATGACCACCTTGGCCGACGGCACCATCCTGCTGCCCTTCTCGCAGAGCGTCATCCACACGGCCTACACCGACCGGGAGATCACCCCCTACCTCGCGAAGTCCACCGACAACGGCGTGACCTGGACCGGGAAGACCACACCGATCACCCTCCCGACACCGTTCTACATGCTCGCCCCCTACGGGCGGATCGTCGAGCTCGCGAGCGGCGATCTCCTGATGCCCGTCTTCGGCGCGAAGACCGCGCCGACGAGCCCCGGTGGCTCGATCAACCCGACCCCCTGGGAGGCCGGAGTGCTCCGCTCCACCGACGGCGGCAGCACGTGGTCGAGCTACACCCGCATCGGCGTCGACCTGATCAGCCCGCAGAACCTCACGAGTGTGTTCGGGGCGTTCCCGTCGAACGTCACCGAGACCACCATCGCCGCGCTGCGCGACGGACGGCTGCTCGCGGTGATGCGGTCGGACACGGCGCTCGCGACCTCCGGAGCGGTCTACGAGTCCTGGTCCTCCGACAACGGCGTCACCTGGACCACGCCGGTCGTGAACACCACGGCCGTGCAGGGATTCGCCGCCACTTTGGCGCCGTGCTCGGCGTCGCTCGGCACCGGGCAGTCGAAGCTCATCCTGGCCGGTGAGGACTTCCAGACCGCGCCCACCGAGCCGAACCAGACCCGGCTCACGGTGCAGTCCTCATTCGACAACGGCACCACCTTCGGCGGCCGCACCTATCTCACGCGGCCGGCGGCATCGGGCACCGGCGGGCGGGACATCTACCCCGACTTCGTGCCGATGCCCGACAACAAGCTGTTCGTCGTCTACATGCGCCTGCTGAGTGGCGGGTCGAGCCTGGCCTACAACATCATCCAGGATGCGACGTCGGCCACCGACTGCCAGACGCAGTACACCAACGCCACCACCGCGAAGGCGTCGAACCCGACCGTGTACCTGCTCCGCACCGACCAGGCGAACTGGACCTGGCCCTTCTCGCGCCGGCAGGCCACCTACTCGTCGACGCAGACGGTCGCGTCAGCGGCCGCCGCGGCGGCCACCGCGATGGGGTGTGCCACGTCGACCGGGGCCGTACTGGTGAAGAACGGCACGGTGCTGACCGGCACGTCCACTCTGGCCGCAGCCGGCGTCGTGAACGGCGACACCCTGCAGGTGCGGGTCGCCCCGTCGACCGACAACGTGCGGGTGGGTTTCGCCGACCGCGACAAGTACCCCGGCCAGATGCTCATGGCACAGTGGGATGACGCCTGCGGCACCAAGCTGGCGATGGATTACCTGAGCCGCAGCCTCGGCCTCGCGCTCACTCTGAACGCGGGCCAGTCGCTCACGTCGGTGAGCGTACGCGACAGCGACGCGAGTTCGACCCTCACGGCGTCGAGCTACCAGATCTGGACGAGCACCGACGCGAAGACCTGGACGCAGGTGACCGGCTGGACCTTCGGCACCAGCACGACCGGCGGTCGGCTGACCCACACCTTCTCGGGCCTGTCGATCACCGCGCCCTACGTGAAGATCAGCAACTCGCGCACCACCGCGACGTACGACTTCGTCATCAACGACACGCGGTCCGACGTCACCATCACCACCACGCCCCTGACCGAACCCGCTCGGGCGTCCTCCTCTCCGGCCAGGCGAGGAGGGATGCCGGCTACTTCGGCGTCGCGCCGCTCTCGAGGCCGTCGACGTTCGCGAGGTCGAGGTCGTAATCGAACTGCGGCTCGTCGGT
>BADC01000440.1 GCA_000333435.1 Corynebacterium-like bacterium B27
GGGTCCCGGGCTGGCCGCCCGCCAGGAGGGTGTTGAGCGCGCGGGCTGCGGGGCGCATCCGGTTGTTCGGGTGGTAGCGCACGAGGTTTCCTGCAGCGGCAGCGAACGCCCGTGATCGAGGTCGACCGGCAGTTCGCCGAGGGCACGAGCGACGCCGTGGTGATCGACAACCGAACCGCCGCCTACAACACGACGAAGCATCTGGTCGAACTCGGCCACCGGCGCATCGCCCTGTTCATCGACGAGACCGCGTGGACGACCGGGCGCGACCGGCACGCCGGCTACGCCGCGGCGCTCGCCGAGGCGGGCATCGAACACGACTCCGGGCTGGTCATCCCCACCGGCTGGGACGTGGGGGCGGCGCGCGCCACCGCGCGCGACCTGCTCCGCACCTCGGCGCGTCCCACCGCGATCTTCGCGGCGAACAACGTCCTGGCCGAGGGCGCCTGGCGCGCGGCCCGCGACCTGGCCCTCACCGTTCCCACCGACCTCAGCCTCGTCTCGTTCGACGACGCGCCGTGGATGAGCATGGTCACGCCCGGCATCACGGCGGTCGCGCAGGATGCGTTCGCGCTCGGCACGGCGTCGATCGCCGCGCTGCTGCAGCGCATCGCGGAGCCGGGCGGCGAACCTCGCACCGTCGTGCTGCCGGCGACGCTCACTCAGCGCGGTTCGACGGCACCGCCGCCCGTGGCATTCCCGGCACCCACGGCGGGCTGAGCCGCCGCGCTCGGTTGACCTCCGCCGAGCCGGACCATATGATCATGTGGGAACGATGCCACATTGTCGCGAAAGCGTGACGGAGCGTCGGAGGAACACCGGGGTTGTGCGCCGAGCGCAGCCGACACTCGAGAGGTTTGCATGGAAGCGGCACGACGCCCCGTTCTCGCATTGGACATCGGCGGCACCAAGCTCGCCGTGGCGATCGTCACCCCCGACGGGGTCTCGCACGGCTTCGCGGTGGAGCCCACCCGCCGCGAGGAGGGGCCCGACGCCGTGATCGCGCGGCTGTTCCGCATGGGTGACGAGGCCATCCGCGCCTGGTCCGATGGGCAGGACCCGCTCGCCGGTGCTTCAGCTGTGACCGCGGGCGAGCGCGGGGGCGAGCGCAGCGTCGCGGCGGTCGGCATCTCCTGCGGCGGTCCGTTGGATGCTCGGCGCGGCGTGCTGATCAACCCGCTGCACCTCCCGGGCTGGCTCGACGTGCCCATCACCGAGCTCGCCGAGCGGCGGTTCGGGCTTCCGGCCGTGCTTGAGAACGATGCCACAGCGGCTGCACTCGCCGAGTACCGCTTCGGCGCAGGCGCGGGGTCGTCGACGCTGGTGTACCTCACGGTCTCCACCGGAGTGGGCGGGGGAGCCGTCATCAACGGGCGGCTGCACCGGGGTGCGTCGAGCAACGGCGGGGAGTACGGCCACATCATGGTGCAGCCGGGCGGGCGCCTCTGCCTGTGCGGCCGGCGCGGTTGCCTCGAGGCCTATGCGTCAGGCACCTCGATCGCCGAGCGGGCCCGGGAACTCCTGGAGCGCAGCGACCGGCCGAGCAGCCTCCGCGACCGCGCCGTGGTGCGAGCCGAAGACGTGTCGGCCGCCGCCGACGGCGGCGACGAGCTGGCCGGGGAGATCTGGGCCGAGACCCTCGAGCTGCTCGCGAGCGCGGTCACCGATCTGGTCAACATCCTCGAGCCCGACATGGTGGTGCTGGGCGGCGGCGTCACCCGGGCGGGTGCCTCGCTGATCGAGCCCCTGCGGCACGCCGTGCTGCGCGATGCGATGCCACCCGCGTCCGCCGCGGTGCGCGTCGAGCTCGCCGCCCGGGGCGACGAGGTCGGCGTCATCGGCGCCGCGGCGCTCGCCTTCGACCTGCTGCGCAACGACTCGACCAACCAGGAGCCCGCCCGTGTCTGAACTCACCGCAGCCGCCTGGATGACCGACCAGCTCGACGACCACGTCGAGACCGCCCTGGCGATGCACCGCCTGATGCCCGCGGTGCGGGAAGTGGGCCGTCTGCTCTGCGACGCCTACGGTGCCGACCGCATCCTCTACACCTTCGGGA
>BADC01000439.1 GCA_000333435.1 Corynebacterium-like bacterium B27
GCCGGCCGGCTGCTCGGTCGCGCCGTCGGCCCGGGCAGCGGCGGGGGAGCCGAGCACGTCGCCGCGGTGGTCGCGGAGCTCGCCGACCGGCTGCGGCGGATGCCCGTGCCGCACGCCGCGGCGCCCGCCACGGTCGTGTGCGCCGTCGCCGGGCTCGACTTCGCCGAGGACGCCGGTGCCTTCGAAGGCGCGCTCGCGGCCGTGTTCCCAGGGGCACGCGTCCGTGCCCTGAACGACGTCGAGGCGCTGCTGGGCGTGCTGGCTGCGCAGGGCGGAGACGGGGACGGGACCGGGCTCGTGCTCGTGAGTGGTGCCGGCGTCAACGCCGCCGCGCGCGGACCGGGCGGCGTCGCGCGTGTGCCGGCTCTCGACTGGATCAGCGGCGACTGGGGCGGCGGCGATGCCATCGGCCGGGAGGCCGTGCGGGTCGCGAACCGCTCGGCCGACGGGCGCGGCCCGGCGACGACGCTCGAGTCCGCCGTGCTCGACTGGTTCGGCGCCCCCGTTTTCGTCGCGCTCGCGCGCGCTCTCCGCTACGACGCCCGCACGGCGGGGCGGCTGCCGGAGCTCGCCCGCGTGGTCTTCGAGCACGCGGCCGCCGGCGACGCGGTGGCCGGCGGAATCGTCGACCGGGCCGTCGATGAGCTGGTCGACCTCGCGGACGTCGTCACCCGGCGGGCGTGGCCGGGCGGACCCGTCCCTCCCGGAACGCCCGCGCTGCTCGCCGGCGGCACCTTCGGTGCCGACGTGCTGCGGGTCCCGGTCGCGGCGCGGCTCGCCGCCGCGGGTTTCGCACCCCGGCGGCTCAGCGCTGCGCCGGTGCTCGGACCGGTGCAGAAGGCCGTCGATCTGGCCGGTCTCGACCGTGCGGTGCTGCCCGTGCTCGCCCGGGCGCTCGCCGCCGCGCCGGTCACGTCCGCACCTGGTCGCACGGTCGGCCCGAGCGTCACATCGGGCGGGCCCTCGCCGTCCGGGCGGCCCTCGTCGACCGCCGCGCCCTCGCCATCCGGTTCGCCCGGCCCGGCCGACCGTTCCCACTCCACCCACCCGAAAGGCGTCAGTACTCCATGAAGATCACCGTGATCGGCGGCGGCTCGACCTACACACCCGAACTCGTCTCCGGCCTCTGGAACCAGCGCGATCGCCTCCGGGTCGACGAGCTGTGGCTGATGGACACCGACGCGGACCGCCTGGCGGTGGTCGGCGGGATGGTGCGCCGGATGCTCGTCCGCCAGGGCGCCCACGTCGCCGTCACGCTCACCGGCGACCGCTCCGCGGCCCTGGACGGCGCCGACCTCGTGCTCGTGCAGTTGCGGGTCGGCGGCCAGGCGGCGCGTCTGCGCGACGAGACCTTTCCGCTCGCCTGCGGCTGTGTCGGTCAGGAGACGACCGGCGCGGGTGGCCTGGCCAAGGCGCTCCGCACCGTGCCGGTCGTGCTCGACATCGCCGACGAGGCACGGCGGCGGGGAGCGCCGGGGGTGCGCGTCGTGGACTTCACCAACCCGGTCGGGATCGTCACCCGGGCCCTGCGGTCCGAGGGGCACGACGCCCTCGGTCTCTGCAACGTGTCGATCGGCATCCAGCGCTGGATCGCGAGCGAGCGCGGCATCGACCCGGCGCGGGTGGAGATCGACCCGATCGGCCTGAACCACCTCTCCTGGGTGCGGCAGATCCGCGTCGACGGGACGGACGTGCTGCCCGAGATGATCGCCGAGCGCTCCGACGAGCTCGGCCGCCGCGGCGGGGTGCCGGGGGAGCTGATCCGGGATCTCGGTGTCCTGCCCTCGTACTACCTGAAGTACTACTACGCGCACGACGCGACCGTGCGGGAGCAGCGCCAGGCGCCACCGCGCGCCGAGGTGGTGGCGGGTGTGGAGGCGGAGCTGCTCGAGCTCTACCGCGACCCGGCCGTCGACACCAAGCCGCCGCAGCTGGAGCAGCGCGGCGGCGCCTACTACAGCGAGGCGGCCACGGCGCTGCTCGCGTCGCTGGTGGCCGGCACCGGCGACCTCCACGTGCTCGACGTTCCGAATGCCGGGACGATCGCCGGCCTCGCCGACGACGACGTGATCGAGACGCTGTGCCGGGTCGACGCCGACGGCGCGCACCCGCTGCCCCAGGCGCCGGTCGCGCCGGAGCTGCTCGGGCTGATCCAGGCCGTCAGCGCCTACGAGCGACTCGCGTTGCGGGCCGCGGTGAGCGGCGACCGGTCGCTCGTGCGCAAGGCGCTGCTCGCGCATCCGCTGATCGGCCAGTGGGAACGGGTGGCCGCGCTCGAGGCGGGTCTGTTCGAGACCGGCGCCGCCCACCTCCACCGGTTCGCGGGCGCCGCGTGAGCGCCGACACGAGCGAGGCAATGGTGCTCACCGAGACGGCGGAGCGCATCCGCATCGAGGCGCCCGCCTACACGCTCGAGATCGCCGACCGCGACGAGCGCTTCGCCGAGACCCCGGTCGCGGTGCTGCGAGGCGCCGACGGGAGGGAATGGAGCACCCTCTCGTTGCTCAGCTCGGTGCACACCGTGGCCGCCGCCGATGAGACCCTCGAGGTGGCACCTCCCGAGGCGCGGCGGGAGCCCGGCGGCGCGGTGCGCCTGGTCGTGCGCACCCGCAGCGCGGCGTGGGCGGAGCGCCGCATCGAGTTGCGCTGCACGCCCGACGCGATCGAGGTGGTGCTGCACGCCCGGACGCATCCGGATGCCCCCGCCCGTCTGACCGAGGTCACCGTGCTCGGTGGTGCCGCGTCGCTCCCGAGCGGTGCGAACGGGATGTTCCGCTCCTCGATCGGGTTCGCGAGCGTCTTCGTGCCGACCCCGACCGAGCCGGTGGCGTTCAGCCGGCCGGCGCGCGCGGCCGCGGTGCTCGGTGTGGTGGGGGACGCCGACGCGGGCCGGCTGAACGCCATCTTCACGCCCCCGCCACTCGTCTTCGGTCTCGGCCGGACGGCTCCGGGTGGCGCCGCTGCTGCTCCGCGCGGGCAGCACCTCGGAGTCGGTCTGCGCGCGCCCGTCGATGAACTGCGGTTTCCCGCCCTGCACTACCGCCCGCTCGATGCCGGGTGGTCGCTCGCGTTCGACTACGAGGGCCACACGCGCGTCGACGGCGACTGGTCGTCGCCGGTGATCGTGTTGCGCCCCGCCGACGACGGGTGGCGGGTGCTCGACGACCACCGCGCCGACCTCGACGCGCACGGGCTCGTGCCCGGGGCGCCGGCGCCCGCCGCCGAGTGGTGGACCGAGCCGCTGTTCTGCGGCTGGGGGGCGCAGTGCGCGCGGGCCGCCCGCGCGGTGCACGAGGCAGCCCTCGCCGGCGAGGAGACCGCGGTGCTCGCGGCGGCACCGGCCTTCGCGCGGCAGAGCGTCTACGACGACTTCCTGGCCCGTCTCACCGAGCACGACCTCGTGCCGGGCACGATCGTGATCGACGACCGGTGGCAGCGCGAGTACGGTCTCGGCACCGTCGATGAGGAGCACTGGCCCGACCTGGCCGGCTGGATCGCCGACCGCCACGCGGCCGGCCAGAAGGTGCTGCTGTGGTGGAAGGCGTGGGACCCGGAGGGTGTGCCGCCCGAGGAGTGCGTGACGGATGCGGCGGGTCGCGCCGTGTGCGTCGACCCCGCGAACCCCGACTACTGCGCTCGGCTCACCGGCATCCTGCACCACCTGCTCTCACCCGATGGGCTGAACGCCGACGGACTGAAGGTGGACTTCACACAGCGCGGCCCGAGCGGGCAGTCGTTACGGGCACACGACGGGGCGTGGGGGATGGCGTCACTGCACCTCCTGCTCGCGACGATCCACCGCGCGGCCCACGCGGCCAAGGGTGACGCGCTCGTCATCACGCACGCCATGCATCCGTCGTTCGGCGACGTGAGCGACATGGTGCGCCTCAACGACGTGCTGGCCCTCGACGCCGCCGGCGACCGGGTGCCGGTGGCCGAGCAGCTGCGGATGCGGCACGCCATCGTCTCCCGCGCCCTCCCCGGCCGGCCGATCGACACCGACCAGTGGCCGATGCCCGATCGCGCGCAATGGCTGGAGTACGTGCGCGCCCAGGAGACGCTGGGCGTGCCGGCGCTGTACTATCTCGAGACCATGGACCGCTCCGACGAGGCGATCGGCGCCGCCGACCTTGCGGAGGTGCGCGCCGGCTGGGCCCGCTACCGTGCGGGGCGGCGGCGATGAGCGGCCGGAGTGACGACGCCGGCGGACCGGTCAGGGAGGTCGCCCGGGGGGTGTACCGCATCAGCGACAGCTGCGCGGTGTACCTCATCGTCGCCGACCGGCCCGGCGGTGCAGACGGCCCCGACGCTGCCGACCGGGGCGGCGAGCGCACGGCGGTGGCGGTCGATTTCGGCACCGGCCGGGTGCTGGAGCACCTCGCCGAACTCGGCGTCGACCGCATCACCGACGTCGTGATGACCCCCCACCCCCGCGACCAGGCCCAGGGGCTGCCGCTCGCGGTCGCGCACGGCGCGGCGGTGCACGTGCCGCCGGTCGAGATCTAGCTGTTCACCGAGGTCGAGCAGCTCTGGGCCGGGCGGCAGCTCGCCAACGACTACAACCTGCGGCAGGACCGCTTCTCGTTCCTCAGCTCGGTGCCGGTGGCCGGCACCGTGCCCGAATACCGTCCCGCGCGATACGGCGGTGTCACGCTCACCGCCCTGCCCACGCCCGGCCACACCGTCGGCTCGGTCAGCTACCTGCTCGAGCGCGACGGTGACCGGTTGGCGTTCACCGGCGACCTCGTCTACGCCCCCGGCAAGGTGTGGTCGCTCGCGGCGACCCAGTGGTCGTACTCGCACCATGAAGGCGCCGCCATGACGGTGCTGAGTTGCCTGCTGCTCGGCGACGAGCATCCGTCGCTGCTCCTCCCGTCGCACGGCGAACCGATGGCGGATGCTCCCGCCGCGCTCTCGGCGCTCGCCGACGCCATGCAGCGCTACGTCGACTCCCGGCGCTGGCACCCGTGGGACCTGGAGGAGCGGCTGCGCACGCCGTGGGTGGCGCTCACCCCGCACCTGCTGCTCAACCGGTCCAGCCTGAGCTGCTCCTACGCCGTGCTCTCCGACACCGGCGAGGCGCTGCTGATCGACTACGGCTACGACGTCACCACCGGCCTCGCCACCGGCACCGAGCGCGCGGCCCGCCGCCCGTGGCTCGCCTCGCTGCCGGCGCTCAAGCAGCAGTTCGGCGTCACCCGCGTCGCGGTCGCACTGCCCACCCATTACCACGACGACCACGTGGCGGGACTGCCCCTGCTGCGCGAGGTGGAGGGCACCGAACTGTGGGTGCCGGCCAACGTGGCGCCGGTGCTCGCCGACCCGATGCGCTACGACCTGCCCTGCCTCTGGTTCGACCCCATCGCGGCCGATCGGGTGCTGCCGCTCGGCGAGAGCGTGCGCTGGCACGAGCACGAGATCCGCGTGCACGAGCAACCCGGGCACACGCTGTTCGCGGCGGCGTTCGAACTCGAGGTCGACGGGGTGCGCGTGCTCTTCACCGGTGACCAGCAGGAGAACCTCGGCGTGCCCGGGGAGCGCCGCGAGATCCTCAACTACCAGTACCGCAACCGGTTCCGCATCGACGACTACGTCGACAGCGCCGAGCTGTACCGGCGGGTCGCGCCCGGCCTCCTGCTCTCCGGCCACTGGGAGCCGCGCGAGGTCGAGGCCGGGTACCTCGACTACCTGGCGGAGGAGGGACGCTTCA
>BADC01000438.1 GCA_000333435.1 Corynebacterium-like bacterium B27
AAGGCCGGCCGCCGCACCGGCGAGCCCGGCGACCGGAGGCACCGACGCGAGCCAGCGGATGCGGGGCCGAAGCGGCGGGGCGCACACGGCGACGAGCATAGCCGCGACCGCAACCTGCACCATCCCCCAGCGGAACACCTCCGCGGTCGGTTCGCCGCTCGCGCCGAGTTCGCTGACGTAGAGAAATCGTGTGGCGGAGAGCCGGGCGGCCCAGATCAGAGCGAGCCCATCGGCAGCGAGCAGCGCCGCGGCGATCAACCCGATGAGGCGCGCGACCGGCAACGGGCGCCGACGGGCTGGACTCATGGATCGGGTCTCTTTCCTGCGGGCCGACGATGCGCGCGGCGGGTGTGGAAGTTACTGAATGTTAACGCCGTCCGGGTGAGTTTGCACCCCAGTGACCTGGCCGTAACACCGGCGAATCATTCACGGCTTACCGTGGGATCAGCCAGCAGGTGACGCAGTGCAGCGGGTTTCCCGAGCCCCGGAGCGTGTCAACAAGATCGACGGAAGGCACACAGGGATGATCGAGCACCGCAGCGGATCGACGGCGACCTCGAGTCCGACTCTCACTCACCCGAGCACCATGCGGGCAGCGGTCGCGACGACCGCCGGCGGCCCGGAGGTGCTCGAAGCCTCCACCGTGCCGACACCGGTGCGCGTGAACTCCGAGGTGCTGGTGAAAGTCGCCGCAGCGGGTGTGAACCCGCTCGACGCGAAGACCCGCGCGGGGCGGGGCGTTGCCTCGGCCCTCGAGGGGTGGCCCTGCATCCTCGGCTACGACTTCTCGGGCGTGGTGGTGGAGACGCCGTACGCCGCGCATCCGCTGAACGTCGGCGACGAGGTGTTCGGCATGATGTCGGTGCCGCGCGGCGCCGGATCGTATGCCGAGTACGTGTCCGTGCCGAGCCTCCAGGTGGCCCGGGCACCGAAGTCGCTCTCGCTGATCGAGGCGGCCGGTGTGCCCCTGGCCGCGCTCACCGCATGGGGCATGGTGGTCGAGATCGCGAAGGCGCACGAGGGCCAACGGATGCTCATTCACGCGGCCGCCGGTGGGGTGGGCCACTTCGCGGTGCAGTTCGCTGCCTACTTCGGGGCTCGCGTGGCCGCGACGGGGTCGACCCGCAACGTGAATTGGTTGCGCGAGCTGGGTGCTTCGACGGTGATCGACTACACCGCCGGCCGCTTCGAAGACCAGCTCTCCGACCTCGACGTGGTGATCGACCTCGTGGGCAACGTGCACGACGACACCGGCTCCCGCTCGCTGTCGGTGCTCCGGCCGGGGGGCTTGATCATCAACGCTCCGACCGGCAGCTGGCCGGAGTTCGAAGACGAGGCCGCGGCAGCCGGGATGCGCGCCACGACGTACAAGGTCGCCCCGGACGCCGCCACCCTCGCCGTGATCGCTCGCCTGATCGACTCGGGCGACGTGCGCGTTCATGTCGACCGCACCTACCCGCTGGCGGCAGCGGCTGACGCGCATCGCGACCTCGAGGCCGGCCACACCCGCGGCAAGCTCGTGCTCCAGGTCGGCGACCTTCCGTTCTGACCCTCGCCGCGACCTGACCAGCCGTGACCTGACCTGCCGAGACGGCTCGGGCCGGGGACGGTGGGGCGTGGCGGTCAGCATCGCGCCAGCGCGTCGACGCCGGGGCCGAGCGTGTTCGGACCACCGAGGATGACGATCTCCGCCGGATGCAGCCGATCGAGCTCGGCAAGCACCGACCCCGGCACGCAGTTCGGCTGCACCACGTACAGGGGAGCATCGAAGTGGGCCGCCAGCGGACCGCCGCTCAGCGCATCCGGAAACGACACCCCACTGGCCAGGTAGACCCGGGTCGCCGATGCGAAGACGGCGTGGTTCACGGCGACTCCGGCTTCGAACCGATCGGCGCCGGCGGAGCGTGTCACCTGAAATCGTTCGCCGAGCGACGCCTCCAGGGGCACTGAAAGGGAGTTCTCGCCACCGACCAGGCGGACAGCGAGCGCGCCGAGACCGTGCAGGACGTCGACCTCGGCGGCGGATACCGATCTCACGGACCCATCGACGAGGAGCACCGGTGACGAGCCGTGGTGGGCGGCCGCGGGTGACGCCGTGAGAGCGTCGGGAAAGTTCGCGCCCGTCACGGCGAACACAGTCGCAGCGCGGATCGCCCCCACCGCCGGATCGGCGAGGAGGTTACGGGAGACCTCGTAGCGGTCGGCGCCGGCGATGCGCACGACGGTCGACCCGATCACGCGCTGCGACACCTGCTCGGCCACCGCCTCGGAGACGGACGCCTCCCCGCCGACGATGACGATCGTCGCCGGCCGCAACCGGGCGAGCTCCGCCAGCACGGTGTCGGGGATGGCGTCGCGCGGGGTGAGGAGCAGCGGAGAGCCGTGGTGCGCCGCGACCGCCGCCGAGCTCAACGCGTCGGCGAACTTCTCCCCGCTCGCGACGTAGACGATCGACGCGGCGGAGAAGGTGGCGGCGGCCTTGACCGCCTGATCGTAGCGGTCGACGCCCTGCACGCGGGAGGGTGCGGGAAGTGGGGAGGGCACGGCGGGCGCGGCGCTCGCCCGGGCCGTGGAGAGTCCGCCGAGTCCGCCGGAGGTCATCACGAGGGCGGTTGCGATGAAGCGGAGCAGCAGGAGAGGCAGCCGAGATGGATGCCTGCGGGCGGGATGGAGCGGATCGTCGAGGGACATGGGCACCGGCTTTCGGGTTTCGGTGCACCCATCATCGGCGGCGCGACACCTCCCGGGTTATGAGTAATCCCTACTCGTTCGGCGCCAACTCTCGCTCGAGCACGAAGTCGTCCTGCAGCTCCTCACCGACGAAGAAGTGCTTGACCCCCCGACGGCGGAACCCGCTCTTCTCGTAGAAGCGGATGGCGCGCGCGTTCTGCTGGTTCACGCCGAGCCACACACTGGAAGCACCGAGCTCTGCGGCGGCCGAGAGCGACGCCGCCATGAGCGCTGCGGCCACGCCGTGACCGTGGAAGTTGGCGCGCACGTAGCACTTGCTCAACTCGACGGTGGGCCGATTCACGACCGCTCTCGAGACCATCGGGTCAGCCGGTTCTCCGCCCACGATCATCGTGTACCCGGCGATCTCGCCGTTGACGTCCGCGAGCAGCACGACGCGCTCGGCGTCGGCAAGATGGGCGGCGAAGCGCGACTCGGCGAGATGCTCGGCGATGAACGCTGCGATCGACGCGGGCGTTGTTCCGGGCGGGCAGGCCATCTCGAAGGTCTCCGCCGCGACGGCCGCGACGATGCCCGCATCCTCGACGCGTGCCCTTCGAACCCTGGTGACCATTCCGCCACGCTACCGGCCCCCCGACCAAACGCAGAAAGGGCCCGCCGCGAGGCGAGCCCTTTCCGGCGTCAGATGGCCGACCGCCTATTCGAAGCCGCAGGTGGTCAGTGAGGCAACGTCGGGCGTCAGTGTGTTCTCACCGCCGAGAATGGTCACGTGATCCGGTGCGAGACGACCGAGGTCGTACAGCACGTCGTCGTCGATGCAAGTCGAAGGAGTGACGTACAACGGAGAGCCTTCAGTGGCGGCTGCAACTCCGCCGCTCAACGCGTCCGGAAAGACCAGCCCACTCGCGAGGTACACGTTCGACGCCGCCGCAAAGGCATGCTTGTTGATGTTCACGCCGACCTGAAACCGGTCTTCTCCCCCGAAGCGCGTAACCGTGAAGGACTTGGTCAGCGACTTCTCGAGGGCATCGCTGACGGAAGCAGGGCCGCCTGCGATGAAGACGTTCTCGACCGAGTTGCCGGTCAACACCGCACTCTCGTCGGGTGTGAGTTCTTTCTCTGCGCCGTTGACCAGCAGTACAGGCGCGTCCACGGTGACCGCAGCCGGTGAGGCGGTCAGCGCGTCGGGGAAGGTCGAGCCGGTGGCGATGTAGATGTCGGAGTCGGAGACCCCGAACGTCTCATCGGTGATGAGATTCCGCGAGACCTCATAGCGATCGGCGCCACCGATTCGGGTGATGGTGGCATCGGTGACTGCGTCCACCTGGTCCTTCACCGACGCGGAGACAGACGCCTCACCCCCGACGATCACCACGTTCTTGGCGCCGAGCCGCGTGAGTTCCGCGCCCAAGCCGGAGGGCAGGCTCGCGGGTGGAGTGAGAAGAAGTGGTCCACCGTTCGCCGCCGCAATTGCAGTCGCGCTCAGCGCGTCGGAGTACTTCTCCCCGCTTGCGATGAAGACGGTGTCAGCGGTGGTGAACGTCTTCTGGGACACCTTCAGCGCCTGCTGGTAGCGGTCGGCTCCGGCGACGCGCTGGACCACCGGCGCCTCATGGACCGTGATGGTGCACTCCTTGGTGATGACATCAGGCGAACCATCGGATTTGGTTCCCGTCGCCTGCAGCACGAAGGTGGCCTTTTCGGCCTTGGCTGCGAAGCCGATCAGCGCGGACTCTGCGGCCTGGATGGACATGCCGGCGGGGAGTGAGCCACTGGCGAGCGTGACGGAGCCCTTCGGGGTGCCCAGAGACGGGGTGAAGATCGGCAAGGTGGCGGCAGCGACTGCCTGAGGGCATTGCAGCGTGGGCACGACAGCGGTTGCTGCCGAGGCGGTGCCGGCGGCCAGAGGCACCAAGCTGAGAGCAGCGAGGAGCGAAGCGGCACCAGCACTCAATGCGAGCCGATGGCGCAGCGAAGCGGTATGGGGCATGGGTGATTGTCCTTTGGGTCGGGTGGAAAAGTTCCTAACCGTACGACGATGTACCCGGACAAGCCCATGGCGTTATGAGCAATTACTACTCACAAACGCAGAAAGGGCCCGCCGCGAGGCGAGCCCTTTCCGGGAGGTGCAGCGAACTAGATCGCGTTGACGTCGAGCGGGATGCCCGGGCCGAAGGTCGTCGAGACGGCGCCCTTCTGGATGTACCGGCCCTTCGAAGCGCTCGGCTTCAAGCGCACGACCTCTTCGAGGGCGGCCTTGATGTTCTCGTCGAGCTGCTCGGGGGTGAAGCCCGCCTTGCCCACGACGAAGTGCACGTTGGCGTGCTTGTCGACGCGGAACTCGATCTTTCCGCCCTTGATGTCCTCGACGGCCTTGGCCACGTTCGGGGTGACGGTGCCGGTCTTCGGGTTCGGCATGAGACCGCGCGGGCCCAGCACCTTACCGAGACGACCGACCTTGCCCATGAGCTCGGGGGTCGAGACGGCCGAGTCGAACGCGGTGTAACCACCGGCGACCTTCTCGATCAGCTCGTCGCCACCGACCTCGTCGGCGCCCGCCGCGATCGCGGCCTCGGCCGCGGGGCCGGTCGCGAACACGATGACGCGGGCGGTCTTGCCGGTGCCGTGCGGGAGGATGACGGTGCCGCGCACCATCTGGTCGGCCTTACGCGGGTCGACGCCGAGCTTCAGCGCGACCTCGACGGTGCTGTCGAACTTCGACGAGCCGGTCTCACGAGCGAGCGAGACGGCCTCGGACGGGGTGTAGTACTTGCCGGCTTCGATCTTCTCGGCCGCGGCCCGGTAGGCCTTTGACTTCTGTGCCATTTCCAGCCTCCTCCTTATGCCTCGACCGTGATGCCCATGGAACGGGCGGTGCCGGCGATGATCTTCTCTGCCGCTTCGATGTCGTTGGCGTTCAGGTCGACCTGCTTCTGCTCGGCGATCTGACGCACCTGCTCACGGGTGAGCTTCGCGACCTTGACGGTGTGGGGGGTGGAGGAACCCTTGGCGACGCCCGCCGCCTTCTTGATGAGCTCCGCCGCCGGCGGGGTCTTCAGGATGAAGGTGAAGGAGCGGTCTTCGTAGACGGTGATCTCGACCGGGATGACGTTGCCGCGCTGCGACTCGGTCGCCGCGTTGTACGCCTTGCAGAACTCCATGATGTTGACGCCGTGCTGACCGAGCGCCGGGCCGATGGGCGGGGCGGGGTTGGCGGCGCCGGCCTGGATCTGAAGCTTGATCAGACCTGTGACCTTCTTCTTCGGTGCCATTTCTTCTCTTCTCTATCGAGCCGCACGAATGCGGCGCTCCCACGACAGGGCTTCTCCCTGAAGTGGTGTGACGGATGCCCGTGAAGGCAACCGAAATATCTTAGCCGAAAAGGCTAGAGTTTCGTGACCTGGTCGAAGCTGAGCTCGACCGGGGTCTCGCGCTCGAACAGGGAGACGAGCACGGTGAGCTTGCCGCTCTCGGGCTTGATCTCGCTGATCGAACCGGGAAGGCCGGCGAACGAGCCCTCCTTGATCGTGATGGTCTCGCCGATCTCGAAGTCGACCTCGGCGGGGATGGTGCGCGAAACGGCCTTGCCGCCCTTCGCGCCGGCGGACTTGGCGGCCGGCACATCCTTCACCTCGACCAGGCTCTTCAGCATGTTGAAGGCCTCTTCGAAGCGCAGCGGCGTGGGGTTGTGCGAGTTGCCGACGAACCCGGTGACGCCCGGCGTGTGCCGCACGACCGACCAGCTGTCCTCGTTGAGGAACATGCGCACGAGCACGTAGCCCGGGATGCGGACGCGGGTGACCAGCTTGCGCTGGCCGTTCTTGATCTCGACCACGTCTTCCATCGGAACCTCGACCTGGAAGACGAAGTCCTCCATGCCCATCGAGGTCTTGCGGCTCTCGATGTTCGACTTCACGCGCTTCTCGAAGCCGGCGTAGGAGTGGATGACGTACCACTTGCCGGGCAGCGACCGCAGCTCGGCACGGAACGCCTCGTACGGGTCGACCTCGGCCTCGTCGTCGCCCAGCTCGGCGTCGACCTCGTCGAGTTGCGCGGCCTCGGCCTCTTCGGCGTCGGCGACGGGCTGGTCGGCGGCATCCGCCTCGTCGTCTTCGAGCACGTCGAGCACCGCGGCGGCTTCGTCGAAGTCGTCGATGTTCAGCGCGTCGTCGACCACCGCGTCGGCTTCGGGGTCGGCTGCCTCGTCGATCGCCTCCAGGAGGGCGTCGAGGTCAGCCGGGACACCGGCTTCTTCGGGCTTTGCGTCAGACACTGAATCAGCTTCCACTTCTTAGCTTCGGGGTAGGGATCGCAGGAACCTGCGGAGAAATCAGGACGGGGTGCCGAACACGACGATGGCGAGCCAGCCGAACAACGTGTCCAGCCCCACCACGATCGCCATCATGATGACGACGAACACCAGCACGACCAGCGTGTAGCTGATCAGCTCGCGCCGCGTCGGCGTGACGACCTTCTTCAGTTCGGTGATGACCTGCCGGATGAACAGCACGATACGGGCGAACGGGTTGCGCCGGGCAGCCCGCTCCTTTTTGGCGTTCTCGACGACGTCCTCGGAAGGTTCGTCGATTACTTTTCGTGCCACCGTGTCAGTACCTTTCAGAAACTTCGAGCAGGGCGGACAGGACTCGAACCTGCAACCTGCGGTTTTGGAGACCGCTGCTCTACCAATTGAGCCACCGCCCTAAGCATTGAACACCGCGCAGCTTCGCTACACTCACTCTGAGGATTCAGCGCCAGAAAATAGGCATAGAAAAGCTTGGCAGAATCAACCACCGACAGACAGTGTAGGTCACATCCGGTGGTACCGCAAAGGCGAACGAAATGGGGTAACGGATGAGTGCGGGCGCCTTCCGGATCGGATTCATCGCGACTTTGGGCGGCCTCGTGGCCATCGCGCTGGGCTTCGCGTTCACCCAGTTGTCGACGGTGGTGATCTGCATCCTGGCGTCGCTCTTCCTTGCGCTCGGCCTCGATCCGCTGGTGCGGTGGCTCACCCGGCGGCACATCCCGCGGGGCTGGGCGATCGTCATCGTCTTCGTGCTCGTGATCGCCTTCGCGGTGGCCGTCTTCTTCCTCGTCATCCCGGCGGTGGTCGACCAGACGAGCGAGATGATCGCGGGGCTCCCGGATGCCGTGAAAGCGGTCACGCAGGAAGCGTGGTTCACCCGCGTGTTCGGCGACTCGGTCGACACCCAGAAGCTCGTTCAGGACCTCCAGAACTTCCTCTCCGACCCCAACAACCTCGCCACGCTCGGCGGCGGCGTGCTGAAGGTGGGCATGGCGCTGCTGAACGGCTTGTCGGCGGGCATCCTGGTGCTCGTGCTGACACTGTTCTTCCTCGGCTCGCTCGAGGCCGTGAAGAACAGCTTCTACGTGCTCGTGCCGATGTCGCGGCGGGAGGGTGTGATCGCGATCAGCGAGCAGATCGTGCGCTCGATCGGCAAGTACGTGAGCGGGCAGGTGATCCTCGCGGCCACCAACGGGATCTTCGGCTTCATCGCGATGCTGCTGGCCGGGGTGCCGTACGCGGGGGCGCTGGCGGTGGTGGCGTTCCTGCTGGCGCTCATCCCGCTGGTGGGCACGATCATCAGTGCCGTGCTGATCACCTTCATCGCGCTCACCGTGTCGCCGGTCACCGCGATCGCGATCGGCATCTACTTCCTCGTCTACATGCAGGTCGAGGCATACGTGTTCAGCCCGCGCGTGATGAACAAGGCGGTGGATGTCCCGGGCATCCTCGTCGTCATCGGCGCCCTGGTCGGCGGCACGCTGCTCGGCGTGCTCGGGGCGCTCATCGCGGTGCCGGTGGTGGCGTCGCTGCTCATCATCATCAAGCAGGTCGTCGTCCCCCGGCAGGCGCTCGCGTGAGCGACGTCATCAGCGCGCCGACGATCGTGACGAGCGCGATCGCGCTGCTCACCATCGCCAACCCGATCGGCAGCCTGCCGATCTTCCTCAACCTCACGAAGGACTACGACCGCGCCCGGCAGCGCCGCATCGGTTTCCTGGTGGGGCTGGCGGTGTTCGCCGTGCTGACGGTGTCGCTGATCGCGGGCACGTACATCCTGCAGGCCTTCGGGATCGACCTGACGTCATTCCGGATCGCGGGGAACCTCCTGGTCGCATCCATCGGCTGGGCGATGCTGACCGCCAAGCAGAACGTGGTGACGGTGTCCGACACGCAGTCGCCCGTCGTCGTGCCGCTCGCGATCCCGCTCATCGCCGGGCCCGGGGCGATCAGCCTGGTCATCACCTTCGCCGACGACTACTCGTCGCCGCTCGACCTGCTCGCGGGCGTCGGCATCAACCTGCTCGTGGCCGTCGCGATCACCGTGGTGCTCTTCTTCGCGCCGCAGGTCGCGCGGGTGGTGAAGCCGACGGGCATGAGCATCGTCACCCGCATCTTCGGGCTGCTCCTGCTCTCGATCGCGATCCAGTCCATCCTGAGCGCGCTCACCGACGTGTTCCCGGTGCTGACCAAGTAGGTGCGTCACCTCGAACAGGATGATACCTTCATCATGTGAGCATTCCTCGTCTTCGTCGGTTTATGGGTGTTGGTTTGCTGCTCAGCGCAGCGATGGTGACCCCGACTGTCGCAAGTGCGCCTGCGCAAGCCCTGTCGGCCGTCGTGGTTCGCAAGGTCTTGTCATACGGCGCAGACAGCATCGGAGAGTCGCCGACGGACGTTGCCGTCGATTCAGCGATGGGCCGCGCTTGGGTGGCGAACAGCAAAGACGGCACCATCTCCATCATCGACACGCGATCGGACAGCGTGGTGAGCGTCATCGGACGCGGCGGGACGGCGTCGCTCGGACACAGCCCCTTCCACCTCGCTATCGACGACTCTTCGCATCAGGCGTTCGTCACTGATCAACAAGACAACACGGTGACAGTCCTAGACGTGCGAGACAGCCGCATGATCGCCGTCATCCCGCCCGACTCCACGAACGGAATCGGGAAGTTTCCGTCAGACATCGCCATCGATTCGAAAGCGCACCGAGGTTACGTGACGAACTTCGACAGCGGCACCGTCTCCGTGATCGACACCGTCTCGCATGAGGTGACGAATGTTGTCCGCGTCTCATCGACGGCGGGTGCGATCGGGGTAGCCGTCGACTCGTCGTTGCATCGGGCGTACGTGACGGACGTCAATCTCGGAACGGTGACAGTCATCGACACGACGACCCAGACGATCCTGACTGTCATCGAGCATGGCGGACCTGGCGGGCTCGGCGATTTCCCGCGTGCGATCGCCGTCCACGAAGCGGCACACAAGGCATACGTCTCGTTGGTGATCGACGGCACAGTCGCGGTCATCGACACGATGGCCAACTCCGTGGTCAAGGTCATCCCGCACTCCGGCTCGGGCGGACCAGGCATCGGTACCAGCCCGACTGACATCGCCATAGATGGGAGTGCCGCCAGAGCATTGGTGTCAAATCGAGACGACGGTACCGTGTCGGTGATCGACACAACCTCGGACAAGGTCATCGCTTTGCTTGCTCACGATTCCACGACAGGGATAGGACGGGGTCCGGCCGGGATCGCTTTCGACTTCAGCTCGCAGCGAGCCTACGTTGCGAATGAAGATGATGGAACGGTGTCGGCGATCGGAATTCCTTCGACATCTGCCGTCGAGCGGATGTCGGGCCCTGACCGCTACGCCGTGGCGGCTGCGGTGTCGGCCGCGAACTACGAACCTGGTGGGTACGCCGCTTTCATCGCTTCGGGCGAGAACTTTCCCGATGCGCTCTCTGCTGCCGCTGCGGCTAAGCCGAGCCGATCCCCAGTACTACTGGTGGCCAGGGACTCGATTCCCGACGTCGTTGCGGCTGAGCTCAGGCGACTCAAGCCGAAGCACATATACGTTGCGGGCGGTCCAAATACCATCAGCGCCGCCGTCGAGTCCGCGCTCGGCGCCTTCGCTCCTGTCATTCGCGTCGGCGGCGCCGACCGTTACGAGGTCTCAGCCCGGCTATCCTCGGCGATGATCCCTGCCAACGCTCCGATTGCCTACATCGCCTCCGGTGCCGTGTTTCCCGACGCACTGTCCGGATCGTCGGCTGCGGGATACAAGAACGGGCCCGTCCTGCTGGTCGGGCGGGACAGCATCTCCCCCGCCATCACCGCCGAACTTCAGCGGCTCAGACCTGCGCGAATCGTGGTACTCGGAGGCACCAACACGATCGGGGACGCGGTTGCGGCGGCACTGTCGGCCTACACCGCGCCTGGTGGAGGCGTGGACCGCATCGGTGGCGCGGATCGCTTCGAGGTATCGGCGGGCGTGTCGGCCGACACCTACCCGACGGGCGCAGCGACCGTCTATATCGCCTCGGGCGCTGTGTTTCCTGATGCTCTCTCTGGCTCCGCAGCGGCGGCCCTCGACCATGCTCCCGTGTTGCTTGTGACAAAAGAGAGCATTCCCGACAGTGTCGAGGCCGAGCTTGACCGACTCAATCCCGCACACATCGTGGTCCTAGGTGGGCCGAACACGATCAGCGATTCCCTGATGCGGCAGCTCGCCGCCTACATAGTGGCTGGCGTGTAAGCAGCACAGGGTGGCTGGGTCTCGTAGGCTGGTGGGCGTGACGGAACACGCTCGCATCTCGCACAGAATCGCATCCATCGCCGAGTCGGCGACCCTCAAGGTCGACGCCAAGGCCAAGGCACTGCAGGCCGCAGGGCGGCCCGTGGTGAGCTACGCCGCGGGCGAGCCCGATTTCCCGACGCCCGAGCACATCGTGGAGGCGGCAGCGGCAGCCGTGCACGACCCGAAGAACCACCGCTACACCCCCGCGGCCGGCCTGCCCGAGCTGCGCGAGGCGATCGCCGCCAAGACGCTCCGCGACAGCGGCATCGAGGTCTCCCCGGCCCAGGTGATCGTGACCAACGGCGGCAAGCAGGCCGTCTACGAGGCCTTCGCCACGCTGCTCGACCCGGGCGACGAGGTGCTCGTGCCCACCCCGTTCTGGACCACCTACCCCGAAGCGATCGCCCTCGCCGGCGGCGTGCCGGTGCAGGTCTTCGCGGGCAGCGACCAGGACTACCTCGTCACGGTCGAGCAGCTCGAGGCCGCCCGCACCGAGCGCACCAAGGTGCTGCTCTTCGTCTCGCCGTCCAACCCCACGGGCGCCGTCTACGACCCCGAGCAGACCAAGGCCATCGGCGAATGGGCCGACGAGCACGGCCTCTGGGTGATCAGCGACGAGATCTACCAGAACCTCGTCTACGACGGCCTCAAAGCCGTGTCGATCGTCGACGCCGTGCCCGCACTGGCCGACCGCACCCTGCTCGTGAACGGTGTCGCGAAGACCTACGCCATGACCGGATGGCGGGTGGGCTGGATGGTCGGCCCGCTCGACGCCATCAAGGCCGCGTCGAACCTGCAGTCGCACATGACCTCGAACGTCGCCAACGTGTCGCAGCGCGCCGCCATCGCCGCTCTCACCGGCCCGCAGGACACGGTCGACGTGATGCGCGCCACCTACGACCGGCGCCGCAAGCAGATCGTCACCGGCCTGAACGCCATCGACGGGGTGCACACACCGCTGCCGGAGGGCGCCTTCTACGTCTACCCCGACGTGACCGGGCTGCTCGGCCGAACCTGGGGCGGCGTGACGCCGCAGACCTCGCTCGAGCTCGCCGACCTCATCCTCGACCAGGTCGAGGTGGCGACGGTGCCCGGCGAGGCGTTCGGGCCGAGCGGGTTCCTGCGCCTGTCATACGCGCTCGGCGACGACGCGCTGGCCGAGGGCGTCGCCCGCCTGCAGAAGCTCTTCGCGTAGCGCGTAGCCCGTCAGCTGCCCGGGCCCGGTGAGCCCCGGCATCCCCCGATCGGTGGATGCACGGGTCCGGCCACCGACGGCTGGTGCCGGGCCGGTGGAGCGACGAGCATGGTGCCATGACTTCTTCGCAGCGCGGTTCCGCACCGGCGATCACCGTCGACGGACTCCGCAAGAGCTACGGCGCCTTCACCGCCGTCGACGGCATCGGTTTCGAGATCGCGCGCGGCGAGACCTTCGCCCTGCTGGGCCCGAACGGCGCCGGCAAGAGCACGACGGTGGAGATCCTCGAGGGCTACCGCGAACGCAGCGGCGGCGAGGTGAACGTGCTCGGCACGGACCCCCACCACGCGACCCTGGAGTGGAAGGCACGCATCGGCATCGTGCTGCAGCAGACCGGGGAGAGCGGCAACGTCAGCGTGCGTGAGCAGCTGACCCACTTCGCCGGCCTCTACCCGAACCCGCGCGACGTCGACGAGGTGATCGCCGCGGTCGGCCTGGAGCAGAAGGCGAAGACGCGCATCCGCTCGCTCTCCGGTGGTCAGCGCCGGCGGGTCGATGTCGCACTCGGCGTCATCGGCCGACCCGAACTCCTCTTCCTCGACGAGCCGACCACGGGTTTCGACCCGGAGGCGCGGCGGCAGTTCTGGGAGCTCATCCGCTCGCTCTCCCGCGAAGGCACCACGATCGTGCTCACCACCCACTACCTCGACGAGGCCGCGCAATTGAGCGACCGGGCCGCCGTGATCGCAGGCGGGAAGCTGATCGACATCGGCCCGGTCGACGAACTCGGCTCACCGGATGCCCGGGTGCCCCTGGTGCGCTGGCGCGACCCGTTCGACGGCGGGCGGGTGCGCGAACAGCGCACGCACGAACCGGCGCGCTTCGTCGCCGGCCTCGTGGCCCGGCACGGCGAACCGGCCGAGCTCGAGGTTATCCGCCCCTCGCTCGAGGACATCTACCTGGAGCTCGTCGGCTCCGCCGAGGCTCACACCGGAACGGAGAACGCAGCATGAGCGCCGACACCCTGACCAGGACCACGATCCCGACCGCCAAACGCCCGCGCGGCACCGCGTTCGGACCGCTGCGGCCCCTCCGCCTCGGCCTCCGTCGCATCGGCTACGAGACCAAGACCTACTTCCGGGCCGGCGACACCGTCTTCTTCACCTTCCTCTTCCCGGTGGTGCTGCTCGGCATCTTCTCGGTGGCCTTCGACGCCCTCGGCCCGGTGGGGGCGAACCCCGACGGCACCGGCGGCGTCAGCCAGGCCGCCTACTACCTCCCCGGCATGATCGCGGCGGGCATCCTGCTGAGCGGCGTGCAGAACCTCGGGGTCGACATCGCGGTGGAACGCGGCGACGGCACCCTCAAACGGCTCGCCGGCACCCCCCTGCCCGTCATCTCCTACTTCATCGGCAAGATGGGCCAGGTGCTCGTCACCTCCCTCGCCCAGGTGATCCTGCTGCTGCTCCTCGCCCGCGTCGCGTTCGGGGTCGCGTTGCCGACCGAGCCGGCGAAGTGGCTCACCTTCGTGTGGGTCTACCTCCTCGGCATCACCACGGCCGCCGTTCTGGGCATCGCCATCTCCCGGCTGCCGCGCTCGGGCAAGAGCGCCTCGGCCGTCATCATCCCGCCCCTGCTCGTGCTGCAGTTCATCTCGGGCGTCTACCTCTCGTTCACGCTGCTGCCGACGTGGCTGCAGAACATCGCGAGCATCTTCCCGCTGAAGTGGATCGCGCAGGGCATGCGCGCCGCGCTGCTCCCCGACTCCTTCGCTTCGGCCGAGGCAGGCGGCAGCTGGAACCTCCCCGGCGTCGCGATCGCGCTCGGCATCTGGCTCGTGGTCGGTCTCGTGGTGTGCCGGGTGACCTTCCGCTGGATTCGCAAAGACAGCTGACGAGCGGATGCGCACACCCGCGACGCCCCTCGGCCCACCATCAGTCGTGACTAGGGTTGGGCCATGACTCGCACGCGCTGGTGGCATCTGGCGGTGGCGGGCTCCCTCGTGGTGGTCGCGGCACTGGTGGCCGCCACACCGATGCCGCCCGCCTGGACGACCCCCACCGCCATCGCCGTGCTGGCCGCCTTCGGCCTCTTCTACGCCGTCGCCGCGCGCCGGGCACTCGACGACCGGCGATGGGCGATGCCCCTGATCGTCGCCGTGGTCATCACCGTGGCGGCCGGCACCGCCCTCTCGCCGAACGTGGCGACCCTGCAGTGCATCGCGTTCCCGATGATCTGGGCCCTCTGCCCCGGCGGCTCGATGCGGCGGCCCATCCTCACCTGCATCGTGATGGCGGCGGCCGTCGCGGCCGGCTTCTGGATCCGCCTCGGCGGTGGGCCGGATGCGCTGGTGCAGGGCGTCGTGATCGAATCGGTCTCGGTGGCGCTCGGCATCGGGATCGGCGTGTGGTTCACCACCGAGATGCGTGCGGGCGACGAGAACACGCGCCTGCTCGCCGAGCTCACCGCCGCCCAGGGCCAGCTGGCCGCGATGCACCGTGAGGCCGGAGCGGGCGCCGAGCGCGAACGCCTGGCCCGCGAGCTCCACGACACCATCGCCCAGAACCTCACCAGTCTCGTGATGCTCGCCCAGCGCGGCCAGAATCGCGGCGCCGACGAGGCCGGAATGCGTGACGACTTCGAGCTGATCGAGCAGGTGGCCCGGGATGCGCTCACCGAAGCCCGCGCGCTCGTGGCGTCGACCGCATCCGTCGCCGTCGACGGCGGTCTGCGCGCCGCGATCGAGCGGCTCGTCGCGACCTTCGAGCGGGAGACCCGCATCGAGATCGAGACGCAGCTCGACGACGTGGGGGCGCTGTCGCGCGAGCTCGAGGTGGTGCTGCTCCGCTGCGCCCAGGAGGCCCTGGCGAACGTGCGCAAGCACGCGGGCGCATCCCACGTGCGGCTGGTGCTCGAGCGGCGTGACGGCGGCGCGATCACGCTCGCCATCAGCGACGACGGGGTGGGGATCGGTGACGCGCCGCCCGCCAGCACCGGCTTCGGGCTCGATGGGATGCGCCAGCGACTCGCGCTGGTCGGCGGCGACCTGCGGGTCGCATCGCTCGCGGGCGCCGGCACCGAACTCGTCGCGACGGTGCGGGAGGAGGAGTCGTGAGTGCAGAACCGACGGCACCCATCCGCGTGCTGGTGGCCGACGACCACCCCATCGTGCGCAGCGGCATCGTCGCGCTGCTCGGCGCAGCGCCCGGCATCGAGGTCGTGGGCGAGGCGGCCGACGGCGCGCAGGCGGTGGCGCTAGCTGGCGCCGCCGCGCCTGACGCCCGGCCCGACGTCGTGCTCATGGACTTGCGGATGCCCGTGCTCGGCGGCGCCGAGGCGACCGCGGCCATCCTGGCCGCCGATCCGCGCATCCGCGTGCTCGTGCTGACGACCTACGAGAGCGACGATCACATCCTCGGCGCCATCGAGGCCGGAGCCAGTGGGTACCTCTTGAAGGCGGCGCCGCAGGAGGAGATCATCGCGGGCGTGCGCTCGGTGGCGGCCGGGCAGACGGTGCTGGCCCCCTCCATCGCCACGAAGCTGGTGCAGCGGATGCGCGGCGGCTCGACCGCGTCGCCGCCTCCCCCGGCGCTCAGCGCCCGCGAGACCGAGGTGCTGCGGCTCGTGGCGGCGGGCCGCAGCAACCCCGAGATCGCGCGCGCCCTCTTCATCGGCGAGGCGACGGTGAAGACGCATCTGCAGCACGTCTTCGAGAAGCTCGGCGTCTCCGACCGCACCCGCGCCGTCACCCGCGCGATGGAGCTATCCCTGCTCTGACCTCGTCAGGCGTTCTCTTTGCGGAAGGTGCGGGTGCCGATGTAGAGGCCGGCGGCGAAGAGCACGATGGTCCAGATGACGCCCCACATCGTGGTGATGGTCAGGAAGTCGCCACGGAAGAGCTCGCGGATGGCGTTCACGATGTACTTCGTGGGCATGAAGTCCGAGACCACCTGCAGCCACTGCGGCCCGATGGTCATCGGCAGCAGGATGCCCGAGAGCAGCAGCACGGGCAACGCGATGCTGTTCAGCACCGGCGCCATGACGTCCTCGCTCTTCGTGGTGAGGGCGAGCGCGTTCGACGCGGCGGCGCAGGCCGCACCGAGCAGCACCGTGAGCACCAGCCCGAGGACCATGCCCGGCACCGAACCCGTGAGCCCGAACAGGAAGGCGAGCCCGATCAGCACGATGCCCTGCACGAACAACTGCAGCACGTCGCGCAGGATGCGACCGAGCAGGAGCGCCGTGCGGCTCGCCGGCGTCACCCGTTCGGCCTCGATGACCCCGGCACGCCATTCGGCGATCAGCCCGAAGCCTGCGAACAGGGCACCGAAGAGGCCCAGCTGCACCAGCAGGCCCGGCACGAACAACGTGTACGCGTTCTGCGCGCCGAGCTGACCGGCCAGCGGCTCGAGCAACGGCCCGAACAGGCACAGGTAGAGGATGGGCTGCACGAGCCCGATGATGACCCAGGCCGGGTTGCGCAGCGCCATGCGCAGCTGCCGCCGGAAGACGATGTAGGTTTCGCGCCAGAACATGAGCTATGCGTCCTCTCGGAGGGAACGGCCGGTGAGGGTGAGGAAGACGTCGTCGAGCGTTGGCCGCCGCACCTCGATCGACTCGAGCGCGATCGAAGCCGCATCGAGGGCCCGGATGAGCCCGGGGATCTCGCGCCCGGCCCCGCGCACGCGGGCGCTGACGCTCGTGGCGTCGGTCTCCACGTCGGTGTCGGCGATCCGCTCGAGCAGGGCGGCCGCCGCCGGTGCCTGCGCCGGGTCGCTCACCACGAGTTCGACCAGGTCGCCCGAGATCTGGCGCTTCAGTGCATCCGGTGTGTCGCTCGCGACGATCGAACCGTGGTCGATGACCAGGATGCGGTCGCAGAGCACGTCGGCCTCGTCGAGGTAGTGGGTGGTGAGGAAGACGGTGGAGCCGAGCCGGACGCGCAGGTCGGAGATGTGCGTCCAGAGGTTGGCGCGGGCCTGCGGATCGAGGCCCGTGGTCGGCTCGTCGAGGAAGACCAGGGTCGGGTCGTGCACCAGACCCATCGCGATGTCGAGCCGGCGGCGCTGGCCGCCCGACATGGCGCGCGGCTCGCGGTTCCACAGCCCGTCGAGGTCGAGCTGCTCGAAGAGCTCGCGGCCCCGGGCCTCGGCCTGCTTCTGGCTGATGCCGTAGAGCATCCCGTGATCCATGATCTCTTCGCCGGCGCGGGCCTCGGGCGATGTGCTGCCGCTCTGCGAGACGTAGCCGATGCTGCGCCGCACTTCTTGCGACTGCGTCGCGACGTCGTAGCCCGCCACGGTCGCGGTGCCCGCGGTGGGCTTCAGCAGCGTGGTGAGCATGCGCAAGGTGGTCGTCTTGCCGGCGCCGTTGGGCCCGAGGAAGCCGACGATCTCGCCCTCGTCGACGTCGATGTCGACTCCGGCGACAGCCGTCACCTCCTCCTTCTCTTTGCCCCGGCCGCGCCCGGCGAAGGTGCGCGCGAGCCCTCGTGCATGAATCATGGATCTCCCTCGTGTCGCGACCATTATTCAAACTTGAACATGCCGCTGTCAAGCCGTTCTCGAGGTCGATGCACGCTCATATACTCGGCTCATGGCCAGCCTCACCACCCGCGCCCTCCTGTTGGGGGTGGTGAGCCTGTTCGAGCCCGCGAACGGCTACCAGTTGCGGCGCGAACTGCTCTCCTGGGGCGTGGAGGACTGGGCCAACATCAAGCCCGGGTCGATCTACTCGATGCTCTCGACCTTCGCCAAGCAGGGCTTCATCGAGCGCCACGACCTCACCGAGGGCGACCGCACCGTCGCGGTCTACACGATGGCGGATGCGGGCCGCTCCGAACTCGAACGGTTGCTGCGCGAGGCGGTGGTGACGGTGAACGCCATGCATCCGTCGAGCTTCCGGGTGGCGATCAGCCTGTCGCCCCTGCTCGCCCGTGAGACCATGCTCGACGCCCTCGGGGAGCGCGAGCGGCGGGCGGCCGTGCGGAGCGCGGAACTGCTCGACCGCATCGCGGAAGTGGCGCGCGGACTGGCTCCGCCGCACGTGGCGCACACGCTCGAGCTGGAACTTCGGCTGATCGAGACCGAACGCGGCTGGGCGCGCGAATACACGGAGACCATCGCGGCCGGAGGGCTCGTGTTCGCCGGCGAGAGCGACCCGGCCTGGGTGCCGCCGGCCGACGACGCCGGCTGGCAGATGGTGAACGACTCCCAGCGCTACCGCGCGCTCATCGCCCGCGAGAAGCACTGAACGTAGCGCAAACCGCCCGCCGCGCCGGAGCGGGTCAGATCACGCGCTCGTTGCCGCCGTCGACGGTCAGCCGGGCACCCGTGGTGGCGCCGAGCGTCGTGCTCGCCACCGCGAGCACCGCCTCGGCCACGTCGGCACTGGTCACCTCGACACCGAGCAGGTTGCGCGTGCGGTACTGCTCCTCGGTGAGGCCGTAGCTCGCAGCGCGCTCGCGCAGGAGTTCCGGTGTCCAGATGCCGGTGTCGAACACGGCATCCGGTTCGACCGCGTTGACCCGGATGCCGTCGGCCGCCCACTCCAGTGCGGCCACCCGCATCAACTGCGCCGCCGCCGCCTTGCTGGCCGAGTACGCCGCCGCACCCGGACCGGGCGCCGCGACGTTCTTCGTCGAGACGAGCACGAAGCGGCCGCCGCGGGGTGCGAGCGCCAGGTACGGATGCGTGGCGCGCATGCAGCGCAGCACCGCCGCGCTGTTCACCCGGAGGCTCCGCTCCCAGTCGGTATCCGAGACCTCGTGCACGGGCGCCGGGCTCGCGAAGATGCCCGCAGCCGCCACGACCACGTCCACCCCGCCGAAGGCGCGAACGGCGCGCTCGACGGCCTGCTCCAGCACCTCGGGGTCGGCCGCGTCGCCCGGCACGCCGATCCAGGCCGGGCCGGCGAAGACCTCCCGCACGGAGGCGGCGAGGTCGACTCCCACCACCGCTGCCCCGGCGGCGAGCAGACGCTCCGCCACCGCTCGGCCGATGCCCGACGCCGCTCCGGTGACCAGCGCGACCTCGCCCCGCAGAGGGGGTTCAGCACCGAGGCGACGGATGCGCGCCTGCTCGAGCTCCCAGTACTCGATGTCGAAGGTCTCCGCCTCGCCCAGGGAGCGGTAGCCGCCTGAGGCGTCGGCCGCGTCGACCACCGCGATGGTGTGGCGGTAGAGGTCCTCCACCGCGCTGGCGTCGGACACGGTCGCGCCCGCCGTCAGGAGCCCGAGCTCGGGATCGAGCACCACACGGGGCGCCGGGTCGAGCGGCTCGAGCTCGCCCACGACCCGGGGACGGTTGCGTTCGACGTAGGCACGGTACGCCTCGGCGTAGCCGGCGACGTCGCGGCCGAGCAGCGGCAGCCGCTTGGTGCGGATGACGTGCTCCGGCGTGATGGTGCCCCTCGAGGTCACCGCATCGAGATCGGAGCGGCTCGCGAAGTGCCGCGCCCGCGCCGATGCGCTCTGCCGGAGGATCATGGGGCGCGACGCGGCCCGGGAGAGCTCCCGCCGGAGTGCCGCGATGTCGCGAGCGGAGCCCGGCCGGGCACCACCGCCCTCCCCCCCGCCGTCGTCTCCCGCGGGCGCGTCGAGGGGCGCACCGAGCGCCGCACCGGCACGACTCACGAGCTCGCGGTGCCGCTCGAGCGCCTCGTCGGCGCTGTCGGCGAAGGTGAACAGTCCGTGGTTCATGAGTACCAGCGCATCCACCCGGCCGTGGGCCACCTCGGGCAGCTGCGCCACGGCCCGTGCCAGGTCGAAGCCCGGCTTGACGTAGGGAAGTACCGCCACGTCGTCGCCGAACACCTCGCGCACGAAGGATTCGCCGCGCTCGGTGTTGGTGACGGCGACGACGGCGTCGGCGTGACTGTGCAGCACCACCCGTGCGGGCAGCACGGCGTGCAGGATCGCTTCGATCGAGGCTGCGGGCGCGGCTGCGTCGAGCGACGCCTGCTTCAGCTCGTTCACCATCGCCGTGTCGCTGAGCGTGTCGAGCCGGGCGAGCTCGAGCAGCCGCGCCCGTCGCAGCGGCGCGAAGCCGGGCTGCTCGATGCTCGCGAGGTTCCAGCCGCTGCCCTTCACCCACACGACCTCGACCTCCTCGCCGGTCACGTCGCGCTGGTACCCCTTCACGGAGGTGTTGCCGCCGCCGTGCAGCACGAGCGCGGGGTCGCTGCCGAGCAGCCGGGAGACACGGACGATGTCGGCGAGCGGAGAACCGGCAGCCGTCTCGGGACCGGGGCTCACAGCGCCGCCGCCGTCCACACCGCGTCGAGTGCGGTGAGCGCCGCGTCGAAGCGGCGGTTCTGGGTGAGGTAGGAGAGCCGGTCGGTGCCCGGGCGCACGACGAGAGCCGGATCCGGGTCGCTCCGCCACCCCGCGACGTCGTGCCCCACGGCTCCGGCGGCGAGCCAGGCGACACCCCGCGCACCCAGTTCGGTGCCGAGCTGGCGACGCACCGGGTGCCCGATGATGTCGGCGAACATCTGGGCCCACACCGGGTTCTTCGCGCCGCCGCCCGCGAGCGTCCACGGCGCATCCGTCACCGCCGCGCCCCGTTGCAGCTTCTCGAGCTGCACCCGGTGGTACTGGGTGATGCCCTCGGCCACGGCGCGGGCGAACTCGCGGTACCCGTGGTGAGCCTGGGCGCCGAGGAAGGTGCCCGTGGCGCCGAGGTGGTCGGGAGCGCCGTTGATGAAGGGGAGGAAGAGCAGACCGTCGGCGCCGGCGGGCACGGTGGATGCCGCGTGCAGGAGGTCGCGGGGGGAGAGTCCTTCCACCGAAGCCGAGGACATGATGGAAGCGAACCACTCGATGCTCGCCGCCGAGGTGGGCGCGACCTCCTGCGCGAGCATGTGCCGGGGGTCGGGCAGCAGCGCGTTGAGGGTGACTCGCGGCGGTGGACCCGCGGCGGGCACCACGACCGAGTTGATGGCCCAGGTGCCGACGATGACGGTGACATCGGTGGGATCGGTGCTGCCCGCGCCGAGCGGGCTGGCCACGCAGTCCATGCAGCCGGCCACGACGGGGATGCCGAGCGGCAGGCCGGTGGCGGCCGCCGCCGCCGCGGTGACCGAGCCGACCACGTCGCCCGAGGCGAACAGCGGTGGGAACTTCTCCCGCAACGCCCGCGACAGGCCGAGGTTGTCGAGCGTGCTGGGGGCGTAGACGCGGTGCTCGAGGTCGACCAGACCGCAGGCCGACGCATCCGAGAGGTCGGCGCTCGGTGTGCCGGTGAGGTTGAGCGTGATCCAGTCCTTGCAGGTGAGCACCCAGGCGGCGCGGTCGACCGACTCCGGCTCGTTCTCGGCGAGCCAGGCCAGGAGCACCGCGGGCTGGCCGGCCCACGGCACCGAGCCCGTCACCCGCTGCTCACGGTCGATCGTGGCCGCGTCGAGCCGGCCGACGATGCTCTCGGCCCGGTTGTCGTTCGACGCGATCGCCGGCCGGGCGGGCCGCAGGTCGGCGTCGACGAGGTAGAGCCCGTTGCCGTGCCCGGTCGCGCCCACGGCCGCCGGGGTCACGCCGAGGCGGGCCAGCTTGGCCGTGAGTTCGCAGAGCACTCCGGAGACGACGCTCCAGAGGGCATCCATGTCGATCTCCTGGCGCCCGCCGCGCGACGCGATGCGCGGGTTGGCCGCCGAGACGGTCAGGATCTCGTCGCCGGCCGGCCCGAACGCGGCCGCCTTGGCCGAGGTGAGGCCGACGTCGATCCCGATGAAACAGCTGGTCGTCATTGATCGTTCCGCCTCCCGTTACTTCCTCGTGTCGG
>BADC01000437.1 GCA_000333435.1 Corynebacterium-like bacterium B27
GGCCACCCACCGGAGTCCGGGACGTGGTCGTCCTGCCAGAGCCCGAGGTCGTGGTGCGAGATGCGGCCCTCGGGCGCGATCGCGGTCGCTTCGACCATCACGAGGCCCGCGCCGCCGAGCGCGAAGCGCCCGAGGTGCACGAGGTGGAAGTCGGTGGTGTAGCCGTCGGCCGCGGCGTACATGCACATCGGCGACACCCCGATGCGATTGGGCAGCCGGGTGCCGCGAAGCGTCAGCGGCGAGAAGAGGAGGGACATCCGGGCCCGTCCTACCGGATCACGGTGTCGGAGTAGCGCGGCGGATCGCCGAGCAGCAGGCGGCGGCTCGCCGGGCGCGCGCCATCGATGTCGGTGACCCCGAGCAACGCGCCGAGCTCGGCACCCACCAGCACGCGCCCCGTGAAGCGGAGCTTGTCGGGGTCGCGGTCGAGCGCGGCGATCACCCGGCCGGTGAACTCCGGCGACTCGGTGATGTGGCTCGGCCCCCGGTAATCGCCCTCCGTGCCGAGCGCCCGCAGCGTTCGTTCGGTGCGCACAAGGCCCATCCAGATCGACACCGACGTCACGCCGAACGGTTCGAAGTCCACCGCCATGTCGTGCGCCATCTTGTCCACTCCCGCCTTCACCGCGCCGTAGGCGGGGCCGTGCAGGTAGCAGCCGCCCCCGAAGCCTGACGTTGCGACGACCAGGCCCTGTCGACCGGGCCGGGCGATGAGGAGTGGGGCGGCGGCGCGCGTCATCACGTAGGTCGAACGGAGGCCCACGCCGAACATGGCGTCGAGGCCGGGCGGCAGCTCCCAGAACGGCGCGTTTTCGGTCAGCCCGGCCGGCACGGCGAGCACGTTGTTCACGAGCACGTCGAGGTGCCCGTGGTCGGCGCGGATGCGGTCGACCACGGTGTCGACCTGCGCGTCGTCGGTGTGGTCGCAGGCCAGGGCGATCCCGTGCCCACCGCGGCGCGTGATCTCGGCCGCG
>BADC01000436.1 GCA_000333435.1 Corynebacterium-like bacterium B27
ACCCCGTCGATGTCGCCGCGCCGCTTGATCTCCACGGCCACGGCGCGCCGCGGGAGTCGCGGGCGAGGATGTCGACCGGCCCGATGGCGGTCATGTACTCGCGCCGCACCAGGGTGTGACCCTCGCCGAGGAGGCCGATCTGCTCGGCCAGCAGTTTCTGGAGGTGCGCCTCGACGCCGTCCTTCACGAGGCCGGGATCGATGCCGAGCTCGTGGGCCGAGTCGTGCTCGATGTCGTACAGCGAGACCACGAGCACGTCGTCGGTCTTCTTCTGCGTGACCTTCCAGACGGCGGTGATGCCCGCATCCGCCTGCGCCTCGTCGGGCTCGAGCTCGGTGATGGTGCAGGGCGGGCTCATCCAGTTGAGCGGCTTGTACGACCCACCGTCGGAGTGCACCAGGATGCTGCCGTCGCTCTTCAGCATCAGCAGGCGTTTCGCGAGCGGCAGGTGAGCGCTGAGCCGGCCGGCGTAGTCGACGGAACAGGTGGCAATGACGAGACGCACCAGTAGAGCGTAACCGCTGCAGGCGGAGCTACGGGGCGGCGATGGGTGAGGCGGCGGCGGGGGCCCGGCGGGCGTGCTCGCGGGCGGCAGGGGAGAAGAGGCCGGCGAGCACGACCAGCACGAGCACGAGCAGCAGCGCGTGCAGGATGCCGAACTGGTGCCCGAGGAGACCCAGCACCGGCGGGCCGACGAGGAATGCGACGTAGCCGATGATCGCCACCGCGCTCACCCGGGCCGCGGAGAGCTTCGGGTCGTCGGTGTCGGCCGCCGCCGACATGCCCACCGGGAAGCCGAGGGAACAGCCGAGTGCCCAGAACGCGGCACCGACGTAGGCGAGCCAGGGGACCGGTGCCGCGACGATGAACACGAGAATGCCGAGCACGCCGAGTGCCGCGCTCACCCGCAGCACGGGTACGCGCCCGAACCGGTCGAGCACGGGGCCGCCGAGGATGCGCCCCAGCGTCATCGACACCGTGAAGACGCCGAAGACCACGGCGGCCGTGGTGTTCGACTGGTCGTACCCGTCGACCACCGCGATGGTGAGCCAGTCGTTCGCCGAGCCCTCGGCGAAGGCCATGCCGAGCATGATCACGCCGATCGCGAGCAGCCGCACGTCTTTCCAGACGGCGAGGCTCGCCAGGACGCGCTCGCGGAACGGCACGCGCGGCGCGGCGAGCTCGGGATCCTCCGCCTCCACGCCCCGCGGAACGAAGCGGATGGCGATGAGCGCGCTCGCCACGATGATGGCGGCGATCACGCCGAGGTGCACGGCGACGTCGATCGACAGTGCGGAGGCCAGCGCGCCGAGGCCGGCGCCGGCGACGGTGCCGAAGCTGAAGAACGCGTGCATCAGCGGCATCAGCGTCTTGCCGATCGCGCGTTCGGCGGCGGCGCCCTCGACGTTCATCATCACGTCGACCGAGCCGTTGCCGTAGCCGAAGACGGCGAGCCCTGCGCCCACGACCACCGCGGAGTCGAGAACGGATGTGCCGAGTCCGATCACGACGGTGCCGGTGGCCACGAGGCAGAGCGAGAGCACCATGCCGGCACGGGCACCGATGCGCAGCATCACGGGCGGTGCCGCGATGAGGCCGATCACGGAGCCGGCCGACATGGTGAAGATGAGCACGCCGATCTGAGCGGTGTCGAGGCCCAGCTGGTCGCGCACGGCCGGGAGCCGGGCGACCCAGCTCGCGATCGAGATGCCGCTCAGCGCGAAGATCACGAAGATCGCGTTGCGCCATGAGAGCAACTGCCGCCGGGTGAGGGTGTCGGTCATGGGTGCGAGGCATCCGATTCTGAGAAAGCTGCGAGTGAGATCGAATCGATTCGATCGAAACGATTCGACTAGGCTACAACCCGTGTCCGGCACCGAGCAACCGCGAGCCACGCTCCTCGACGTGGCGCGGCGCGCGGGCGTCTCGGCGTCGACCGCGTCCCTCGCCTTCAGCGGCGCAGGACCGGTGTCGCCGGCCACACGCGAGAAGGTGCTCGCCGCGGCGGGCGAGCTGGGGTACTCGGGCCCCGACCCGCGCGCACGCTCGCTCCGCCAGGGGCGCTCCGGTGTGGTGGGCGTGGTCTTCGACGAGCGACTGCTCCACGCGTTCCGCGATCCGGTGAACATCGCGACGCTCGATGGCATCGCCACCGGGCTCGGTGTCGACAGCACGGGCCTCCTGCTGCTCACCGAGACCGGGGCGGTGGGGGCGGGCATCCGCTCGGCCGCCATCGACGCCGCGGTGCTGGTGGGGTGCAGTCCCGTGCTCGAGTCGGTGGCGGCGGCACTCCGGCAGCGCAACATCCCGACCGTCTCCATCGAGGGCGGAACACTCGAAGGCGTGGTGGACGTGGCGCTCGACAACGTCGAGTCGGCCGAACGCCTCGCGCGGCACCTGCACGACCTGGGGCATCGCCGCGTGGGTGCGGTGACCCTGGCGACCGATGCGGAGCGGGAGACCGCGCCGGTCACCCCGGCGCGGGAACGAGCCATCACCACCGCCGTCACGCGCGACCGGTTGGCCGGTGGCCGCCGGGTCTTCCCGGATCTCGTCGCCCATTCGGCCGGGTACAACCAGGTCGACGACGGCGTGCGGGCCGCCCGGGCGTTGCTCGACGTCGACCCGGGCGACCGCCCCACGGCGGTGATGGCGCAGAGCGACCTGCTCGCGGTCGGCGTGCTGCAGGCGGCCGACGAGCTCGGGCTGCGGGTGCCGCACGACCTCAGCGTCACCGGCTTCGACGGCGTGCGCATCGACGGGCTCACCGCCTACGACCTCACCACGATGGTGCAGCCGGCGGCCGAGAAGGGGCGCGCGGCCGGCGACGCGGTCACGCGATTGCTCGCCGGCGAAGTCGTCTCGCCGATGCTGTTCGAGTGCGTATTCCATCTCGGCAATACGACTGCGGAGCCGCAGCGAACCGCCTGATCGACGCCGTGTCACGCCGCCACCCGGCCAGACCTTCCGGTGCGCTACTGTCGTGCTCAGACGCGGGTGCGGCACGGGAGGGCGCGATGAGCGAGACGAGAGGCGCGGCGGCGGGGACGACGGCCGGAACGGGCCCGGCCCGCGGGGGGATCGTGCTGGCCGCGTTGATCCTGGCCTCCGGGGTCGCCAACCTCAACCTGTCCATCGCCAACGTCGCACTGCCCTCCATCGGTGAGGCCTTCGATGCGTCGCAGACCGCCCTGAACCTCGTCGCTGTGGGGTTCTCGCTGGGGCTCGCCGGCTCGGTGCTCTACCTCGGCGCCCTGGGCGACCGTTACGGGCGCAAGCGGATGCTCGTGATCGGGCTCTCCCTCAGCATCCCCGCTGCCCTGCTCGCGGCGTTCGCACCGTCGGTCGAGGTGCTGTTCGCCGCGCGCGTGATCGGCGGGGTCGCGGCGGGGATGGCCTACCCCACCACGCTGGCCCTGATCGCCGCCCTGTGGACCGGCCCGAAGCGCATCGCCGCGATCGCGCTCTGGTCAGGGCTCGGCGGCGCCATCTCGGCACTCGGCCCGCTCGCCTCGGGCTTCCTCCTCAGTGTCTTCCCGTGGGGTGCGGTGTTCCTCATGACGCCGCCGCTGGCCGCCATCACGCTGGTGCTGGTCATCCTCGTGGTTCCCGCGAAGGTGAACGAGGGCACGGAGCCGGTCGACAATCTGGGCGGTGTGCTCTCGGTGGTGCTGGTCGCCTCGCTCGTGCTCGCCATCAACTTCGCGGCAGTGCCGGGAGCGGGGCTGTTCTCGAGCGTGCTCGGTGTCGTGGCGGCGCTGGCCGGTGTGGGGTTCGTGCTCCGGCAGCGACGGGCGCGCAACCCGCTGTACGACCTGCACGTGGCGCGTCGCCGCACCTTCTGGGTGGCCGCGGTGGGCGGCACGGTGGTGTTCGGATCGCTGATGGGTGCGATGTACGTCGGGCAGTTGTTCCTGCAGAACGTGCTCGGTTACACCGCGCTCGAAGCGGGCGCCTCCATCCTGCCGGCGGCCGTGATCATGACCCTCGCCGCGCCGGTGTCGAGCCGGCTCGTGCTGCGCTTCGGTGCCCGCTTCGTGTTCCTGCTCGGCTTCGCGAGCTGCCTGCTCGCCTTCCTCACGATGTACCTGTTCTGGGACATCGGGGCGAGCTACCTGCCGGTGGGCGTGGGGTACGGCCTGATCGGCCTGGGGGTCGGCCTTGCCGGGCCGCCCGCCTCCCGCTCGCTCACCGACTCGGTGCCGGTGCGACGCGCCGGGATGGCGTCGGGCACCTCCGACCTCCAGCGCGACCTCGGCGGGTCGATCATGCAGTCACTGCTCGGCGCGATCCTCACCGCCGGCTACGCCTCCGCCATCGCGTCGTCGGTGGCCTCGGCGCCCGCGAACGTGCAGAGCGAGGTGACGAGCAGCATCCAGGCGCAGTTGCAGAAGTCGTTCGACGGCGCGATCGCCATCGCCAAGCAGTACCCCGAGTACGCCGACGGCATCGTGAAGGCGGCGCGCGACTCCTTCCTGCACGGGGCGGACTGGGCGTACGCGACCGGTATGGCGTTCATGCTCGTGGGAGCGCTCGTGGCCCTGGTGTTCTACCCACGGCGCGAGCGCGAGCACGAACTCCTCCGCGAGTACGCCGCGGAGGACGGGACGGCCGAATGACCGTCGATCCGGGTCGCGCGCGCCGGCCTGGCGGGCGCACGCGCGAGGTCACCGAGCGCCTGATGGGGGCGGCGCTCGAGCTCGTGTCGGAAAAGGGTGTCGACGGACTGCAATACGACGAGCTGGCCGCGCGAGCCCAGGTCGGCCGCGCGACCGTCTACCGACGCTGGCCGAATCGCGACGATCTTCTCCGGGACGTGTTCGAGCAGTTTGCGACGACCTCCGTTCCGATCGATGACAGCGACGACATCGTGCGGGATCTCATCCGGTTCCTGCAGTCGTTCGCCGAGGCCGCCTCTTCGCCGGCCGGCCGGGCTGTGCTGCAGATCCTCCTCCGACAGGCGTCCGACGCCGACGAACTGCACGGGCTGGGGGTCGAGCTGCTCGACCGTCGAACCGGAGAACTGCAGCGGCGCCTCGACCGGGCGAGCGAGTCAGGCCAGCTGCCATTGACGGATGCGCGGTTCGTCAACATGATGCTCGCCGGCCCGGTGCAATGGTTCGTCCTGCGCCGGGAGCAGCCGTTCACCGAGGGTGACGCCCGGATGATCGTGGAGTTCGTGATCGACGGGTTGTGGCGCGGAACGAGCCGCTCGCGCTCGGAAACTTCGGCCAACCACTAAGACGCGCGCATTCCCTGCACCGTTCGATCGAGGCATCCGCCTTCGCCCTTATCGAGATAATCTGTCTCATTAACGGTCGGGACCGGCCCGGCCGGCGAAGGGATTCACCATGGTCGACACATCGAGCTTCGGCTGGGACGGACACGTCCCGCCCACACCGCTCGCCGAATACTCCAAGCGCTACGCGGACTTCTTCGAGATGCGCCGCGAAGACGGCATCCTCGAGCTGCGCCTTCACAGCGGTGGCGGCCCGTATGTGCACAACTGGGCTGCGCACAACGCGTGGAACCGGGTCTGGCAGGACGTCGGCAACGACCCCGAGAACCATGTGCTGATCATCACCGGCACCGGGGAGAGCTGGTTCAGAGGCGACCCGCGCCAGACGTGGCCGAAGCCGCTCGTCGATGAGACACCGGACTACATCTTCCAGCAGACGATAGACGCGTGGAAGCTGATCGAGAACTTCGTCAACAACATCGATGTTCCCACCATCGCCGCAGTCAATGGCCCAGGGATCCACACGGAGTTCGCGCTCATGTGCGACGTGACCCTCGCGGCGGAAGACGCCGATTTCATGGACCCGCACTTCATGGTCGGAACGGCGCCCGGCGATGGTCTCGCACTCGCCCTGCAGCACCTGATGGGCACGAAACGTGCTGCCTACGCCATCTACGGTGGAGGCAGCATCCCGGCCACGAAAGCGCTCGAGTACGGTCTGGTGAGCGACGTGCTGCCGCGGGAAGAACTCGTGCCGAGAGCGTGGCAACTGGCACGCGACATCATGAAGCGGCCGAGGTTCGCGCGCTGGGCGACCCACAACATCGTCAACCGGCCGTGGCGGAAGCTGGTGAGCGAGGACTTCGGCTTCCACTTCTCCCAGCAGTCGTTGGCGACGGTGGCTTCGAAGGCACTCATCCCCGATCCCGAACTCGTGGCCGACGCGCGCGACCGCAAGGTGTGGTGACAGGTCTCCGCGCACAGAAGGTGGGGGCGGCACTCGGGGCCGCCCCCATCCGCTCAGCGGACTCCTCTGCTCAGCGAACGCGGCGGCCGCCGAGCACGACGTGGCGGACCCGGTCCCGCAACCCGTTCAGGTCGTCGAGCTGCCCGTCGATGACGACGAGATCGGCGATCTTCCCGGGCGCGAAGACGCCGAGCTCGCGCTGGCCGAGTAGCTCGGCCGCGTTAGCGGTGGCCGTCCGCCACGCGTGCTCCGGTGTCATCGATGACGCCTTGGTCATCAGCAGGAGTTCGTCGAGATTGCTCGCACCAGGATGCCCGTACGGCGGTGAGTCGGTGCCCATCGCCACGGAGACACCGGCATCGACGGCCCGTGCGAAGCTGGCCCGGTGCGCCTCGAGCGCCTCACGGGCGAGCTCGAGACTCTCGTCCGGGATCGGGACGCCACGGTCTGCGGCATCCACGATGGCCTGGGTCGCCGACAGCGTCGGCACCAGCCAGGCCTTCTTCTGCAGCAGGAGATCGATCGCCTCGTCGTCGAGGTGGTAGCCGTGCTCGATCGAACGCGCGCCGTGGCGGAGCGCCGCCTTGATGCCCTCCGTGCCCTGGGCGTGCGCGAAGAAGTAGGTGCCCGCCGCAGCCGCCTCGGCGGCGATCACCGCGAGTTCCTCGTCCCGGAAATGCGCGTGCCGCGGGTCGTCGCCGGGCGACATCACGCCGCCGGTCGTGGCGACTTTGATCGCATCCGCTCCTGCTCGCAGGATCTCGCGGACACCGCGACGCACGTCGTCCGGACCGTCTCGTACCGAGCGCGGCCGCCCCGGATTCGGCAGCATCATCGCCATCGAGCGACTGCCACCCGAGAGAAGATGCAGATCGCCGTGTCCCCCGGTCTGGGAGAGCATGACGAGTGCGATCTGCAGCCGCGGACCTTCGATGATGTTCTGTTCGATCGCCCGCTTGACACCGGCATCCGCTCCAGCCGCGTCGCGGGCCGACGTGATGCCCTGGTCGAGCAGCAGCGAGAGATTGCGCAGGGCTTCGTAGTAGTGCAGTGAGAACGGCTCCAGTTCGGTGCGGGAGACGTCGAGATCGCGCGCCATGACATGGACGTGACAGTCGAACAGACCCGGAAGCACCGACATCCCGGTGCAGTCGACCGCCTCGTCGCCATCCAGTCCCGACCCCACGCCGATGATGCGATCTCCTTCGACCGCCACGTCGACCTCCGACGTCGTCGAGCCGTCGAAGACGCGCCCTCCTCTGAACACGGTTCGTCTCACCACGGTGTTTCCTTTCCTCTGTGTGCGCTTGTCAGCACTCGACCACGTTGACGGCGAGGCCACCCAGAGCCGTCTCCTTGTACTTGTGACTCATGTCGGCACCGGTGTCGCGCATCGTGGCGATCACCTGATCGAGCGAGACGCGATGCTCGCCGTCGCCCCACAGCGCCATGCGCGCGGCGTTGATCGCCTTCGAGGCGCCGATCGCATTGCGTTCGATGCAGGGGACCTGGACCAAACCGCCGATCGGGTCGCAGGTGAGACCGAGGTTGTGCTCCATCGCGATCTCGGCTGCGTTCTCGACCTGGCGTGGGGTGCCGCCGAGGATCTCGGCCAGTCCCGCCGCGGCCATCGATGACGCCGACCCCACTTCGCCCTGACAGCCCACCTCGGCGCCGGAGATCGACGCGTTGTTCTTGTAGAGGGTGCCGATGGCGGCCGCGGTGAGCAGAAATCGCTCGACGATGCTGTCGCGGATGCCCGTTCCGCCCGTCCGGGCAGCGGGCGTGTAGTGCAGGGCGTAGTACAGCACCGCGGGAACGATGCCCGCCGCACCGTTCGTCGGGGCCGTCACCACGCGGCCACCGCTGGCGTTCTCCTCGTTGACGGCGAGTGCGACGAGATTCACCCGCTGTTGCCAGTGCTCGCCGTCGTGGTGCGGGTCTTCGTCGGCCAGACGGGCTGCCCACGCAGCCGCACGACGGCGAACGCCGAGACCCCCCGGCAGCACGCCGGTGCGGCCGATGGCCGAGTGCACGCTCGACTCCATGACCTCCCAGATGTGCCGGAGGCCGTCTCGGAGTTCGGCTTCCGTGCGGGAGGCACGCTCGTTGGCGCGCATGAGCTCGCTCACCGAGAGGCCGGTGTCGTCACATCGGGCGAGCAACTCCGCGCCGGTGCGGAACGGGTGCGGAGCCGACGGCACCGGCGTCGTTGCGGCTGCGGTGTCGGCGCCGTCGCGCACGATGAATCCGCCCCCGATGGAGAGGTATGTCTGTGTCGACAATTCGTGGCCGCGGGAGTCGGATGCCGTGAAGGTGAGTGCGTTGGGGTGCCGCGGATGCACGGTCAGCGGCTTCAACACGAAATCCTCCACCCGGCAGGAGATCGGCTGTCGGCCGGCCAGGCGAACCGTGCCGGTGCGGCTGATCTCATCGAGGCGGGAGGTGACCTCCTCGGGCGTGATCTCGTCCGAGCGTGCGCCGGTGAGGCCGAGCAGCACGGCGGTGAACGTGCCGTGCCCGGGCCCCGTCGCCGCGAGCGAGCCGAAGATCTCGATCCGCACCGTTGCGGTGTGCTCGATCGCACCCGACTGCTCGAGCGCCCCGGCGAACGCGGCGGCGGCCTTCATCGGGCCCACGGTGTGGGAGCTCGAGGGCCCGATCCCCACCGTGAACAGGTCGAAGACCCCGACGGGCGCGTGCACGTTGCTCATGGCGCCACCGTAGAAGTGGCGCCCGACGGGGATCTCGTTATGAAGATTCAGGCCACAAATGACGCTGACTGTGCAGGAATATCGTCGGAAGAGGAACGCTCACGCCAGTTGCCCGCCCTTCGGTGTGCAGATAGCGCCCCTCCTTCTTCAGGCTGCGCAGCACGACCGATCGGTCTGCGATGCTCACCCCGGGAACGCTCTCTTCAATCGCAGTCTCCAGGCGCTGCACGTCGGCGAGGGTTCTCATCCAGACCGACAGCACGAGGTTGTACGGTCCGATCGTCGCCGCAGCCATGCGCACCTCGTTCAGGCGTCGCATCGCCGACCCCACGCGTTCCGTCATCGCTGCCGGCACGCGCAAGAAGTACCACGCATGCACCGGCCACCCCGAGTGGATGCGCGCCACCTCCGTACGCACGACCAGCCGCCCCTGGGCGCTCAGCGTGGCCAAGGCTTCACGCACTCGCCGCTGGCCCAGCCCCAGCTCCTTCGCGAGGGCCGTGACCGACGCGCGTCCGTCGTGCGCGAGGAGACCGACCAGATCGTGCTCGAACTGCGGATCGACCTTCGCCCGTCCCGCGACCGGCACACCGATGGTGCGCTCCACTGCACTCGCCTCGTCGGTGGAGAGGGAGCGCAGTCGCCATTGCCCGGCGTCGGTGAACGGCGAGGAGAGGATGAGGGTGCGAGTCGCACGAACCCCGGCGAGACGCCGCATCCTGCCCATGATGTAGTCGCTCAGGGCATCCAGATCGGCTGCGCCGACGATCACCAGGAGGTCGCGGCCCCCCGCGGTGTGGTCGATCGTGAACGCCTCCGGGTCGGCGGCGAGGGTGTTCGCGATCTCGAGTGTCGCACCGGGTTCGGCTTCCACCTCCAGGATCGCCGACGGTCCGCGTGCTTCTGCTCCGGGATGACCTGCCACCCACGCAAGACCCTGCTCGGTCAGCCGTTCCCACCGGCGCGCCAGCGTCACGGAGTCGACACCGAGGATGGGCGCGAGCGCCGACCAACGCGCCCGAGGGCTGATCTGCAGGGCCTGGATCAGGCGCTTGTCGGTCTCATCCAGCCTC
>BADC01000435.1 GCA_000333435.1 Corynebacterium-like bacterium B27
CCGAACGGCTCGCCGGCTGGGGGCGGGGCCCGGTGTGGCTGCTCTGGCTCTTCGTGATCGCGCTCGCCGTGGTGTGCACCGCTTTCCTCTCCCTGGACACCACCGCCGTCCTGGTCACACCGGTGGTGGTGGTGCTGGCGCTGCACATCGGGGTCTCACCCATTCCGTTCGCGCTCGCCGCCGTGTGGCTCGCGAACACGGCGTCGCTGTTCCTACCGGTGTCGAACCTCACCAATCTGCTCGCGGCGGAGTCGTTCGGCGGGGGAGCCGCGGGTTTCATCGCGGTCGCCTGGGCGCCCGCGGTCGCCGGTGTGGTGCTGAGTGCCCTCATCCTCTCGATCGTGTTCCGCCGATCGTTGCGCGGGCGCTTCGAGACGCCCGAGCGCACCCCGGTGAACGACCGACCACTTCTCGTCTATTGCGCGATCGTCGTGCTGGTGCTGCTCCCGCTCCTCGTCTCGGGGCTGCCCGTGTGGCTGGTCGCGGGGGTGGCGGCCGTGCTGCTGCTGGCCGCCTTCATGGTGCGCGACCGCAGCGCCATCCGGCCTTCCCTCATCCCGTGGCAGGCGCTCGGCATCGCGGTCGGCCTGTTCGTGCTGGTGGAGACGGCCCACGCCCACGGTCTGGAGACCCTGCTGGCCTCGGTCTCCGGATCGGGCGACGACCCGCTCAGCCTGCTGCACCTGGCCGCCATCGGCGCGCTCGGCGCCAACGGCATCAACAACCTGCCCGCGTACCTCGTGCTCGAACCCCAAGCCGGCGACCAGCTGAGGCTCGTGGCGCTGCTCATCGGTGTCAACCTCGGCCCGCTCGTCACGCCGTGGGCGTCGCTCGCCACTCTGCTCTGGCACCAGCGGTTGACCACGCTCGGCGTCACGATCTCGTGGCCGCGGTTCATGACGCTCGGCGTCGTCGCCGTCGTCGTGATCGTGCCGGTGGCGACGCTGCTGCTCGCCCTGACCGCCTGAGCCCTGACCGCCCGAGCCCCGACCATGCTGTGCGGTTCGCTGCTCAGTCGAGCACGAACTCCCGTTTCACCACCTGACCAAGGCTCCCCACGTCGAACTGCACCGCCACGAAATCGGCGGTGGTCACGAGCGCCAGAGCCTCCCGAGCCGGGAGGATCGTCGCCTGCGCCGCGGCCCGGTGCTCGGCCGGCACCGCGAGACGAAGCTCGGCCACCGAGGTGAACAACGGCAGCACGAGCTCACCGGTGGTGGACAGGATGGTGCGCAGCTGCGGGTCGGCCGCATCCGTCGTTCCGGTGATGTCGACCACGAGAGCCCCGGTGCGCATGGCCGTGAGCAGTGCGTCGAGCGTCGTTCGGTTGGGCAGCGCCGCGAAGGTCTCGAGCGCCTTGCGGAGCGGCCGGTTCGAGTACGACTTGGGGAAGGCGGGAGCGGGTCGAGCCATCCGACCAGCCTAGAGGCCGCTCATCGAACGCGAACACGCTCCATGCACATCAGCAGGGCTTCAGTGCCTCCACTGCTGGGGAGAGCGTGTTGACCCCGCCTAGCAGCGTGACATGGGTGACCCCCTGTGCCTTGATGGCGTCGAGCGTGGCCTGCGGAACGCAGTCCGGCGGCGTGACGTAAAGCGGGGCACCGACACTTCCCGCCCACGCCGAGGCGGCGAGGGCATCCGGAAACTTGAGGCCGGTAGCGAGGAAGGCGCGATCGCTGGTGGCGATGGCGCTGCGGTTGATGTTCACACTCGCTTCGAACCGATCTGCACCACCCTGACGGCTCGTCGGAGCGATCGACTTGAGGGAGCTCTCCACACCGGGGCTCACGGATGCGGGGCCACCCGCGATCGAGAGCGACGTCACTCCGAGGCTCTTCAGGAGCTCTTTCGTGGCCTGGTCGACGGAACTTGCGCCGCCGTTCACGAGAACCACCGGCCCGCCCTTGACTGCTGCGGCCGGTCCTGCGCTGAGAGCGTCAGGAAAATTCGCTCCGGTCACCACGTAGGCGCTCGACACGCTGCCCTTTTCGAACACGTATGAAACGAGGTTGCGACCCATTTCGTAGCGATCGGCTCCGCCGATTCGTACGACGGCGCTCTTGCTCTTGAGCGCCTTGAGTTGAGCTTCGACGGTCTTCGACACGGAGTTGATCCCGCCGACGATGATGATCTTGGTGGGTTGGAGACGCTCGATCTCGGCCGCCACAGAGGGCAGGAGTGAATTGGTGTCGGTGAGGAGGAGCGGAGCATCGTCGTGAGCTGCTGCGGGTCCCGCTGCAAGCGCATCAGGGTAATTGGCCCCGGTTGCCACGTAGACGGTTGATGCTCTGGTCGGATAGGCGGCTTTCGAGATGTTGACAGCAACCGCGTATCGATCCGCGCCAGCGACACGATCGACCGTTATGGGAGTGTCGCAGATGCTGTCGTCGAGGCTCACGTGAATGGTCTGCACGGGCTCATTGTTCAGAGACACCACGAACTCGTACTCTCCGGCGCCGCCGATATCTCCGGGTTGCTCGAAGCTCTCGGACGCGGTGTACGTCTCGTCAAGATACGTGGCGCCGTTGAACGTGATCACGACGTGCGCGGGCGCGGCCCCCGGCGGAACTGTGGCGTCGAAGCTGACCTCCACACCCGGGATGAACGGCTTTGCTCCGTGAAGACTCTCAATGCACGAAGCGACGATGGAGACGTTCTCGAGGGACGGAATCGGTCGCACCAGATCGGCGGACACGTCCTCGTACGATCCTTTGGTGACTTTCACGACGGTGGCTTCAGAGAGCGTGCTCTTGCCACTCCAGTACTGAGAGGCGAAGCCGAATGAGTCATCGAGAAATCCGACTTTGTAGTCACCCACAGGGAGGTCCTGGAGAGGTGCGCCGCCCTTCCCGCCGTCATGGAAGGTCAGGTACTGCTCGAAATTTCCGGCTGTCTTCCTGAACACGGTGATGTCGTAGTTTCCGTACAGTTGCGGATTGGCCGAAGGGTCAGAGGTGGAGAAGACATCGGCTCCGATTCGCCCACCCTCGGGAAGGACGATGGTGCCAAGATCCACGGTCTGCCCTGGCTTCACGTCAAGAGCAGTGGCCGTTTCGAGACTGGGAGCATCGGGATACCAGCGTTCAGCGAACTCATGAGGAAGCGTTGACCCGACGACGTACTGGCGGACGTTCACATAAACCTCGCCGGGGGGAAGTTCGGAGATGGTGAACCGTCCGGAGTCCGACTTCTTCCCGTTGCCTTGAATCCACTCGCCCTTCGAGTTCGTAACCGAAACGAAGTAGTCGAACCCAGCAGTGGGGGTTCCACCTGGCTTGACCAGGGCGGTGATCGTTGCCGTTCCAGCGGCAGACGTGGAGTCGATGTCGTCAGCGGACGCTGCTGACACGGAGACACCGACGATTGCCGCAGCCGACAGAGCGATCGAAGTAGTCATCGCGGCTGCTCGCAGCCTCAGCGGTCGAAACATCAGTCCTCTTTCGCAAGCGGTTCAGCAGGGGAGAAGAGGGGTTAGTGCAGTAACTCCGCCGCTCACTCCCCTCCGAAGAGAACCACGCAGAGGCCACTGTGCTCTTGGCCGATCTCGTCCGACCCTACGGGTTCGGTGGGGACTGCGGCATACCCCAAGGAGGTGCCCGTAGAACGGTGGGCGCATGACGCGTCCGGCACGTCTGGGTGCGTTTGGCGCGGCGACTCCGCGGTCGCTAGAAGAGTCTCGGCGTTCCGTCGTCGAGGCCGCGCATGGCGTCGTAGTCGAGCACGAGGCAGCGGATGCCGCGATCCTGCGCCAGGGTGCGCGCCTGCGGCTTGATCTCCTGAGCCGCGAACACGCCGTGCACGGGCGAGAGGTGCGGGTCGCGGTTCATCAGCTCGAGGTACCGCGTCAGCTGCTCGACCCCGTCGATGTCGCCGCGCCGCTTGATCTCCACGGCCACGGCGCCGCCCGCGGAGTCGCGGGCGAGGATGTCGACCGGCCCGATGGCGGTCATGTACTCGCGCCGCACCAGGGTGTGACCCTCGCCGAGGAGGCCGATCTGCTCGGCCAGCAGTTTCTGGAGGTGCGCCTCGACGCCGTCCTTCACGAGGCCCCGTCTCGAGCAGCAGGCGCGTCTCGCCGAGGGAGCGCGCCGCATCCTCGATCGCGCGGAGGAGGGCGGTGGCGACGCCGGTGCCGCGCGCCGCAGGATCGACGTACATCCGTTTGATCTCCGCACCCCCGTCCGCGAGCGGACGCAGACCACCGCAGCCGATCGCCCGCCCGTCGGCGTCGCGCGCCACGAAGAACACCGGAACCGACGCCGCCGTGGGCACCTCGCCCGGCTCATGGTCGTCGCGGCCGTAGCGCGCATCAAGTTCGTCCCGCTGCGCCTGCCGGAGCGCCGCGGAATCGGGCGCGTCGAAGGGCTCGCGGGCGATCGTGAAGGGGGAGGGCACGGGCATCCTCTCGTCGTTGCGGACTCGTAACGAAAGTTACCGTAACGCTTGTTATGCTTATGAGCAAGTCGTCCGCCGGCCGCCATGGAAAGGGAATCGGATGAGCCGCCCCCGCAATCTCGTCGACCAGCAGCAG
>BADC01000434.1 GCA_000333435.1 Corynebacterium-like bacterium B27
GCCCCGAAACGAGTTGTCATGAACCATTCCGCTGCCCCTGGTCCTCGCGTGCGCAGAACCCGTCGTTTCGGTGCCGCGGTGGTGACCACGCTGCTGCTCTCAGCGGCGGCAGTGCTGCCGTTGGCGGGCGTCTGGACGGCCGCCGCCGCGCCAGGGGACTTCGTGTCGGTCGCGGTCACCGGAGGTTCCCCCGAATTCGGCTACATCAAGCAGGGCACGTCGATCACGCACACCATCTCGATCCAGAATGACGGCCGGGACGGCTGGACGATGGATCCCGCGCCGCTCACCGCTCTCATCGCACCCTTCTCGCTGATCTCGACCACTCTCGTGGCCGGCGAAGAAGTGGAGCCAGGTCAGGTCAGGTCGATCACGGTGCGATACGTCGCGCCGGTGGCCGGGACGGTCAGCGAACAGAAGGTGACCCTTGCGGCCATGGACGTCGACAACCCGCCCGGCATGGCCTCGCTCGTCATCGACTTCACGGGTGAATCGCTCGAGACGGACAGGTCGTTCTTCGAATTCGCTCCCGCTGCCGGCGGGAGCGCCATCGCTTTTCCGCAAACCACGGGCGGTGCGACGTCCAAGGTGGTCATGAAGCTCACGGTCAGAGGGATCGATCCGATGAAGTTCGCCGAATCGCAGATCGCCGTGACCGATGGGAGCGGCAAGCCGGTGCCGCAGGTGACGATCTCGAAGTCGGAGTTCGGCACCGGAGTCACCTACCGACCGGGACAGGCGCCGACCTTCGAGCTCACCTTCTCGCCGACGGCGGCCGGAACGTTCTCGGGCAAGGTGACCGTCACGGGAAAGCAGATGAGCGGCGACCCAGAGGCCAAGGACTTCATCGCATCGCTCCCGTTCACGGCCAAGGCTGTTGCCGCTACGCCGACGCCCACGCCGACGCCCACCCCCTCGCCGACAGCCACCCCCTCGCCGTCGCCGACCGGCAGTGGAACGACCGGCGGGTCTGCCGGAACGTCGAACGGAGCGGGGTCGTCGGGAAGCGCTGTCTCGGCCGGGCCTCGTGCGAGCGACCCGACGCTTGCGCATACCGGGTCTGCGCCGGAGCTGGTGCTCGGTCTGGCCGGGCTGGCAGTGGTAATGGGTGCCGCCGCGGTCGCTTTCGCAATGGTCATCCGGCGACGCGTCCGCCTCCGCCGCTGAGGCGGCCGGTGGCAGTGCGCGCCTGAGACGCGCCCCCTGGTCATCGAGGCGGCGACTTCGGGGAGATCAGAGGAGCGCGTCGCGGAGCTGGTCGACGGAGTGCACCACGGCGATCGCGCCGACCGCTTCCGCCGGTGAACCGTAGCCCCACTCGACCATGATCGCGGGGACGCCGTGCTCCGCGGCACCAACTACATCGTGCTCCCGGTCGCCGACGAGCACGAGGTTCGAGAGGTCGACGCCCTGCTCGCGCAGGCGCCGCAAGGCCTCCTCGACCACGTCGGCCTTCGCGCTGCGCGTCTCGTCCTCCGACGAGCCGCAGATCACCGCGAAGGAGTCGGCGATCTGCAGGTGCTCCAGGATCCGGATCGCCTGCACCTCCGACTTCGACGTGGTGATGGCGAGCGGGATCCCGGCGGCGTGCAGCGCACGGATGAGCCCGAGCATCCCGGGGTAGACCCGCGCGTCGTCCTGCGGGCCCTCGGTGGCTGCGAGCCCGCGGTAGACGACCAGCGCCTCCTTGGCCTCCTCCTCGGTCATCCCGGCCACGTCGCGGAACCCGTCGAGGATGGGCGGCCCGACGAACGCGAACAGTTCGGCCGGC
>BADC01000433.1 GCA_000333435.1 Corynebacterium-like bacterium B27
CACATCCGATCGCATGATCACCCTCACCGGGTGGGCGGTCGACCGCCTCTCGACGGCGTCGACCTACGTCTGGGTGACCGTCGACGGGGCGGGTGGGCCGTACCTCGCGAACCAGGCCCTGGGCTGGATCAACGCTTACTTCCCGGGCGTCGGCCCGAACCACGGGTTCACGCTGAACATCCCTGCCGCTGCGGGCAAGCACACCGTGTGCATGACCCACAGCTTCGACAACACGAGTCTCGGCTGCCGCGACGTCGACGTGCCCTCGACCGGAGCGACCAGCATCGACTCCGTCACGGGGGTCGCCGGCGGCGTGCGCATCACCGGATGGTCGGTCGACCGGAACTCGACGGCGCGCACCTACATCTGGGTGTGGATCGACGGCGTGAGCAAGGGCCCGGTGGCCGCAGCTCTGCCGCTCAGCTGGATCGACTCGTATTTCCCCGGGGTCGGCCCGAACCACGGCATCGACAGCGTGGTGCCGGCCTCGCCGGGCAGCCACAAGGTGTGCATCACCGCCACCTTCGACAACCGCGACATGGGCTGCAGCACGGTCACCGTGCCGTGACCGAGCGGTGACGCCGGCTCAGCGGGCGCGGAACTCGCGCTCGCGCTCGCGGGCCAGCCTGAGCGGCACGATGAGCAGGAACGCGAGCCCCAGCGCCGCGACGATCGCCGCACTCGGCGAGAAGCGCGCGAGCCACGACTCGTAGAGGTCGCTGAAGTACACGGTCACGCAGAAGACGGCTTGCAGCACGAGCAGCACGATGCCCACCCGTGGTGCCCGCTCGAGCACCCAGGCCAGCGGCACCATCGCGAACACGAGCAGCCACGCCTGCGAGCCATGGGGTACGTACGCCTGATTCGGTGTGTACAGCATCAGGGCCCAGATGATCACCGAGAGCATCATGCCGCCGATGAGGATGAGACGGGGTCGCTCGATCTCGTCGAGACCGCGCCAGCGCCCCAGGAGATTGACGCTCATGACAGCCAGGAGCACCGCACCGATGATGCCGGTCGCGAACAGGGTGCTGGTCCAGTCCTCGATCCGCAGGAAGGCGACGAAGGTGTTCTTGCCGTCCCGGAGCAGATCGAACTGGTCGGCACCGAAGATCGTGGACAGGTTCTCCAGCCGGATGCCGATGAATTTCGACAGCGAGAGGGAGGAGTACTGATCGATGAAGGTCTGCAGGAAGGGCCGGCCGTCGATCTCGGTGACCCCCGCGAGATGCCACTTGAGGAGCCGGTCGCCGGGCGGGTCGACGAAGCGCTGGTAGACGAGCCACGGCAGGTAGAGCACGAGCCCCGCGCCGATGCCGGCTCCGATCGCCTGGACGCTGCCGCGGAGCGGCCGACCACGCAGCGCGTAGAGACCGGTGATGAGGAGCACCGGAATGGTGAAGGCGGCAGCTCCGTGGGCGAGCACGGCGAAGATCGCCGAGATGATCGCGAAGCCGAAGTAGGTACGGAACCGCTCCGGTGTCTTCTTCGCGGCGAGGAGGAACGCCAGCGCGGAGAGCACGAGGGCTGCGGAGAGGAGCTTCGGCCAGGTGAAGACC
>BADC01000432.1 GCA_000333435.1 Corynebacterium-like bacterium B27
ATGGGGATGGCGAGCACCACGACGATCACCGCCGCGGCCACCAGTGTGATCGCGAGCGTGTACGGCGGGATGAGCACCGGCTGACCCATCGCCGCGAGAGCGACCTCCAGCACGAACCCGGCGGCGATGCCGACGGCCCCGAAGATCACCGCGGTCAACGGATGCGTGTGCCTCACCGCGACTCCCCCACGTACGGCCGCAACGTGGTCTGCTGCACGCCGCGCACCAGCTCGTCGACCCGGCCACGACCGGGCAGCACCGCATCCGGGTCGACCTCGAGCCACGGCACGAGCACGAAGTCGCGCTCCGCGGCCCGCGGGTGGGGCAGGGTCAGGCGCTCGGTGTTGCGCACCACGGAGGCGAAGCTGACGATGTCGACGTCGAGCGTGCGGTCGCCCCAGCGCTCGGTGCGCACCCGGCCGTGCTCGTGCTCGATCTGGTTCACCACGCCGAGCAGCTCCTCGGGGTGGAGGCTCGTGCGGATGAGGGCGACGGCGTTGAGGTAGGCGGGGGCATCGGCATCCACCCCCGTCGGCCGCACGGCGGTGGTCTCGTAGAGGCGGGAGACCGCCACGACCTCGATGCCGTCGGTCACCCGGAGGTCGTCGAGGGCGCCGAGGATGGTTGCCTCCCGATCGCCGAGGTTGCTGCCGAGAGCGAGCACGGCCGGCAGCCGGATGATCCGTCGCTCGACGCTGTCGATGGGGCGGGCGTTCATGCGGTGGGCACCGTTCTCGATCTCGTGATGCTGACGCTGACGTCGGCGAAGGGCAGAGGGATGGGGGCGTCCGGCTTGTGCACGGTGACCCGCACGCGACGCACCGGCTCGTGGGTGAGCACCACGCCGGCGACGCGCTCGGCGAGCGTCTCGATCAGATCGACCGGATCGGCCGCGGCCGCGGCGTGGATGGCGACCGCGAGCTCGCCGTAGTGCACCGTCTGCGCCAGGTCGTCGGCCGCGGCCGCGGGCGCGGCGTCGAGCCAGAGCGTGATGTCGAGCACGAAGCGCTGCCCCTCGGCGCGTTCGAAGTCGAACACGCCGTGGTGGGCGAACACCTCGAGGCCGGTGATGGTCAGGGAGTCGAGTTCGTCGGTCATCGCGTCCGCCCTCCCGCCCACGCCGCTGCCACGTCGAGCGCCGCGCGCGTGCCCGACACGTCGTGCACCCGCACGCCCCACACCCCTTCGTGCGCCGCGAGGGCGGCGATCACGGCGGAGGCGAAGTCGCGCTCCCCCACCTGCGCGCCCGCGGGCAGCAGCTCGCCGATGAACCGCTTGCGGGAGGCGCCGATCAGCACCGGCAGACCGAGCCGCTGCAGGCGGTCGAGGTGGGCGAGCAGGCGCCAGTTGTGGTCGCCGTTCTTGGCGAACCCGAGGCCCGGGTCGACGATCAGCCGCTCGGGCGAAACGCCTTTGACGATGAGCTCGGCCACGCGGTACTCGATCTCGCGCACCACCTCGCCCACCACGTCGCGGTAGCGGGCGAGCTCGTTCATCGACTCGCTGTGCCCGCGCCAGTGCATCACCACGAAGCGCGTGCCGGTCTCGCGCACCACGTCGTCCATCTCGGGATCGGCCCGGCCGCCCGACACGTCGTTCACGATCTCGGCGCCGGCGGCCACCGCGGCGGCCGCCGTGTCGGCGTTCATGGTGTCGATACTGACCCGGATGCCCCGATCGACGAGTTCCCGCACCACGGGCAGCACCCGGCGCTGCTCCTCGGAGATCGCGACGCGCGGCGCACCCGGCCGGGTGGATTCGCCGCCCACGTCGATGAGATCGGCACCGCGCGCCACCATCCCCTCCGCGTGCCGCACCGCGGCGGCGCGGTCGAGCCACCGCCCGCCGTCGCTGAAGGAGTCGGGCGTGACGTTCAGCACGCCGAGAATCTGCGTCACCGGGCGGCGCTCCCCTCGGCCGTCGTCGCGGCCTGCGAGCCGCCGATCAGCGCCACGATCTCCGCGCGTGCCGCCGGCTCGGCCAGGCTGCCGCGCGCGGCCAGCGTGAGAGTGGTGCTGCGGGTCTGCCGCGGGCCGCGAGCGCTCACGCAGCCGTGCTTCGCATCCACGACGACCAGCACCCCGCGGGCGTCGAGGCCCCGCTCGACCGCCTCGGCGATGTCGTCGGTGAGCCGCTCCTGCAGCTGCGGCCGGGAGGCCGCCGACTCGACGACGGCCACCACGGAGCCGAGACCCGCGATCCGCTCGTTCGGCAGGTACGCCACGTGCACCACGCCCTCGAAGGGCAGCAGGTGGTGCTCGCACACCGAGCGGAAGGTGATGTCGCGGATGAGCACCGGCTGGTCTCCCGCATCCGGCCCGTCGGGCGCACTGAACGCCGAGCCGAGGGCAGCCGCCGGGTCGTCCCCGACGGCTCCGAACAGCTCGGCGTAGAGCTCGGCGACGCGCCGCGGGCTGTTGCGGAGGCCCTCGCGCCCCGGGTCTTCACCGATGGACGCGAGGATCTCGCTGACCGCGGCCGCGATTCGCTCTCGGTCGACGGAAGCCACTAGGCCGGTCTCCGGGCCTACGCGGTGGCGGGGCGGGGGTTGATGCGCGGCGTGCGCTTCGGCTTGACCTCGGGTTCTGGGTCGGAACCGACGCCGCCGTCGACCGACGCGCCGTCGATCGGCGCCTTGTGCGTCGGGAACGCCACGGGCGGCAGCTCCGACACCGGCCGGTGCTCGCTCGAGAGCCACTGCGGCCGCAGCGGCAGCTTCTTCACGCCCTCGAAGATCACCGCGAGCTCGTCGTGGTCGAGCGTCTCCTTCTCGAGCAGCGCGGCGGCCAGCTTGTCGAGGATGTCGCGGTTGTCGTTCAGCACCTGCCAGGCCTCGTCGTGCGCCGCCTCGATGAGGCCGCGCACCTCGGCGTCGACCTGCTGGGCGAGCGACTCGGAGTAGTCGCGCTCGTGGCCCATGTTGCGGCCGAGGAACATCTCGCCCGAGGCGGAGCCGAGCTTGACGGCGCCGAGCGAGGCGGTCATGCCGTACTCGGTCACCATCTTCTTGGCCGTGCCGGTCGCCTTCTCGATGTCGTTCGACGCGCCGGTGGTCGGGTCGTGGAACACGACCTCCTCCGCGACGCGGCCGCCCATGGCGTAAGCCAGCTGGTCGAGCAGTTCGTTGCGGCTCACCGAGTAGCGGTCTTCGAGCGGCAGCACCATCGTGTAGCCGAGCGCGCGAC
>BADC01000431.1 GCA_000333435.1 Corynebacterium-like bacterium B27
CGATGCCGCCGAAGGCCGGGCCGAAGCCGAGCACGGCCACGATCATGAGCACCGCGATCACCCCGGCGTCGATCAGCAGCGACGAGAGCGGGCGGCCGTTCGACGGGCGCGGCGGGAAGAGGGGCGTCGGGGTGCGCGCCGGGCCGGAGCCGGCGGCGGCTGCCGCGGCGGCGGCTGCGGTTCTGCGTTCGCTCATCAGCTGTTCGCCCTCCGCAGGGCCAGCGGGAAGTCGGTGAGCTCGCCCACGGTGAGCAGGGTCAGCTCGCCGATCTGGCGCAGCGAGAGCGCGGCGCCGGGCCGGGCGCTCACGGCGATGACGCGCACGCCGAGCGGGATGTGCACGGTCGCCGCCTGGAGCTGCGACGGCGTGACCGTGCTGCCGAAGATGAGGATGGCCACCGACGCGTGCGGCACCGAGGTGCCGAGCGTCTTCGCCAGCTGCGCGATCGACTCGGTGCGGTCGACCCGCTCGACGCCGGAGAGCTCGTCGAGCAGGCGCCGGCCGGTGCCGGACTGCAGGGTCTCGCGCTGGGTGAGCACGGTGAGGTCGAACTCCTCGCGGATGGCTTCGATGCCGAGCGAACCGCAGATCGAGACGGCGAGCTCGACTCCGCGTTCGGCCCTCCGTTCTGCTCGACCGGATCGACGCCGTAGTCGGAGCGGTTCGTCGAGAGTCCGAGCGCCAGGTGGGAGCGCCGGGTCTCCTCGAACTGGCGCACCATGAGCTTGCCGGTGCGGGCCGAGGTCTTCCAGTGGATGTACCGGCGGTCGTCGCCCGGCACGTACTCGCGCAGGGCGTGGAACGACACGTCGTTGTCGGAGAGCACGCGGCTCTCGATGCCCTCGAGGTCGCGCAGCACACCGGCCGCCGAGCCGCCGAGCGGAACGGTGCGCGGATGCACGTACAGGTCCACCGGGTCGGTCCACCGCAGCTCCCGCCGCATCAGGCCGAGCGGGTCGCCGCGCACCGAGCGCACCGGGCCCACCACGATCACCGAGCGGCGGCTGGTGGGGATGTTGAACAGGTCGTCGTGCTCGGCCTGCGGCGCGAGCCGGGGCAGCTGGAAGCTCGCGAACGCCGACCCGACGGGCAGCTCGATGCGGGCCGGCAGCAGCGGCCGGTTGGCGGTGTTCGTCACGGCGATGCGCCCCACGGCGCGCTCGCCGACCACCACCCGGTTGAGGGCGAGGTCGAGGCGCACGGCGTAGGCCGAGCGGCCGATCGCGAAGCCCACGGCGATGAGCAGGGCGGCGAGCAGCACGAACCCGACCACCACGAGTTCCCGCCAGCCGAACGCGAACCCGGCCACGAGCGCGGCGACGGTCGCCACCAGCACCGACCAGCCGAAGCCGGAGACCGTGCCGAACACCGGGCCGAGCACGCGCCCGGTGGTCTGGAGGGCAGGGCCGGCCACCTCGCCGACGGCCCGCCGTGCCGGGGCCGTGGCGGTGACGACTCGGGGCCATCCGCTCGTCTGCACCCACCCGACTGGGCGCGCGAATGGCGCGCGACGGCCGGTCGCGGAGGTCTTCGCCCGCTGCGCCCGCCTCGGTCGGGTGGGGCGCTGCGGCGTCTGCACGCCGGCGCTCATCAGGCCGGCTGCCTCGACTGCGGGGCGGCGACGTCGGCGAGCACGCGGGCCAGCACCTTCTCGGCGGTGGCGCCGGTGAACTCGGCCTCGGCGTCGAGCACGAAGCGGTGGGCCCAGACCGGCCCGGCGAGCTCCTTGATGTCGTCGGGCAGCACGAAGTGCCGGCCTTGGGAGGCCGCCCACACCTTGGCGGCGCGGATGAGCGCCATGGCGCCGCGCACCGAGACGCCGAGGCGGGTCTCGGATGCGGTGCGGGTCTCCTCGGCGAGTTGTGCCGTATAGCGCAGGATGGCCGGGTCGACGTGCGTGGTGCCCGCGAGGTCGGCCATGTCGGCGACGGCCGAGGTGGTGATGACGGCCGAGAGCGTCGAGGAGGGGTTGCGGTTCGAGGAGCCGGCGAGGATCTGCTCGGCCGAGGCCAGGTCGGGGTAGCCGATGCTCGTCGTGATGAGGAAGCGGTCGAGCTGCGCTTCNGGCAGCCGGTAGGTGCCGGCCTGCTCGATGGGGTTCTGCGTGGCGATGACGAGGAAAGGGCGGCCCACCTCGTGGGTGACGCCGTCGACCGAGACGCGCGACTCCTCCA
>BADC01000430.1 GCA_000333435.1 Corynebacterium-like bacterium B27
ATCCTTCCAACAGCACGTGACCCTCGGCGATCATCGCCATGAGCGTCAGTCGCACGACGTGGTCCCTGCCCAGCACGGCCAGGCCCACGTTCTGCACGAGGCGGTCGAAGGTGCCGGCGAACCAGGTCGCCTGCTCGGGGGTCATCGTCATCGGGAGAGTCCTTCTCGGTGTCGGTGTGCGGGTCGGATGATCGGGGTCGGCGTCACCAGTTGATGTGGTTCGACTCGAAGGTGCCGTCGGGGCCGGAGGCCACCGCCCAGACCTGCTGGTTGGGGTAGCCCCAGTAGCCGCGGGTCTGCGAGACGTTGCCCGAGCCGTTCGTGGTCATCGTGAAGGTGAGCCAGTCGCGGTTGTCCATGCTGGAGCGGTAGCGGATGGTGTAGGTCGCGTTCGGCTTGCCGTCGCTGATCGAGATGTTCACGTAGCGGCACGCGCTGCCGGCGCAGCCGGCTTCGCCCTGTGCGTCGCCGCCCTTCGAGATCGACACCGAGGTGTTGATGGGCTCGGGCTTCGACGTGTCGCAGCGGTCCTGGCCGTTGGTGATCGCGCCGGTGGAGTCGACGGTGCGGGCACTGAAGCACTTCTGCTCGCTGTACCCCGCCGGGACCTGCGTCGATCCGCTCGGCGCCACGTCCTGCCAGCCACCGCCGGTGTTGATCTGCACGCGGTAATCCCGGCCGTTGCGTCCCGGGTCGGACCAACTGAACGAGACCTGGCGGTCTCCTCCCGAGGCGCTCGTGCCCGGCGCCTTCGGCGGTCCGTACGGCGACACCGCGTTGCTCGGCGCGCTCGCGTCGCTGGCGTAGGTAGAGCCGTCGGCCGACGTGACCGCCCGCACCTGAGCGGTGTACGTTCCGTTGTTGTCAGCCCGCACCGTGCCGCCGCCGGCCGGGATCGTGTTCCAGCTGCCGTTCCCGTTCAGCATGTACTGGTAGACGACCTCGCTCGAGGTCGCACCGTTCAGCGCGCCGGGCGTGAACGTGATGCCGATGACGTTGTCACCCTCGGTCGCAGCAACCCGCGGCCTCGCCCGGTTCGACCCCCACCTCATCGGCGCCACCGGCCGCGACTGGGGGCCGAGCGCGATCGAGGATCAGCAGTCGGGCGGCGGCATCGCGTGGTCGATCGGCGAGATCCCCACCTTCATCCTGGCCCTCGTCGTGGCCGTTCAGTGGAGCCGCAGCGACAAGAAGGAGACCAAGCGGCGCGACCGGAACGCCGACCGCACCGGCGAGGCCGAGCTCGGCGA
>BADC01000429.1 GCA_000333435.1 Corynebacterium-like bacterium B27
GAGCCGCTTTCTGGTTGACTTGACGTACTGAGGCGTCTTCGCACCCGTCACCGGGTTGGTCACCTTCTTCTCGACATAGTTGAAGTCGCCGGTGGCGAGATCGACGTCCGTCTGCTGGCGGAAGGTGTCGGCGCGCTCGATCCACAGGCCCGCCGTCAGCGTGCCGAAGCCGAAATCGAAGCGGCCCTTCGGGATATCGCCCCAGACGCGATATTTGTTGGTCTTGGTGTAGCCGGGCACGCCGGGCACCGGGGTCGCGCCGGGGGCGAGGGTCACCGTCGTTGGGGCACCTCCGGCCGAAACCGGGATGGTGGTCGCCGAACTGCCGCTCAGCGTCTCGTTATCGTAATAATAGGTGTAGGCCGTGTTGACGAACGTCGTGCCCGGCGCGATCTGGGCATCCAGCTTCGCGATCTCGAAGTCGGTCGTCTTGGTCGTGCGATTATATTTGTAATAGCTCTCGCTGGTCGGATCGTTGTTGAGGTTGTAATATTTCCCGTACAGCGCTTCCTGCGCCAGCGTGACGCCGTTCTTGTCGGGCTGGAAGAAGTGGTTCTTGTTGTAGGTGCTGAGCAGGGTGAGGTGCACGCTGCTCGCCAGCGGGATGACGACCTTGCCGAAAATGTTCTTCTGGTTGTAGCCGCTGAGGCTCAGGCGACCGTCCGTCTTGATATATTGCGCCGAGAGGACCGCCTCTGTGCCATTCAGCTTGTCGATCGCGCCGGACTGGAACACGCCGAGCAGCAGATAGGTGTTGAAGCTGCCGTACGTCCCCTTGAATTCGGCGGACGGATCGGCCCGCGTCTCGCGCGAGAAGAGGTTCATGTTGCCGCCATAGGTCGCCTCGCCGAGCTGGCTGGCATTGCCAGGGCCGCGATCCACCACCAGCGTCTCGATCGTGTTCGAGGGGAAGAAGGTGTTGGAATGGTGCGTCGGCCCATTGGTGTCGCCGAACGGCACGCCATCATAGGTGATGTTGTACTCGCCGTCCTGGAACCCGCGGATCGTCGTCTTCGATTCATTGAGGCCGACGCCGTTCTCGCCCCCGCTGTTGGAAACCGATGGCGAAATCAGCGCGATGTCGTTGAAGTCGGCACTCGCGGGCAGCGAATCCTCGATATAGGAACGCGAGATGATCGAAGCCGGCTGCGTTTGCTGAAGCGACGCGGTGACCGGGGCGATCTCGTTGGCCCTGGTTCCGGTCACGGTAATGTCCGATCCCTCGGCGATCCCGTTATCGGGCGCGGCCGGCGGAGGCGGCGCGTCGGCCGCCCGGGCCGGCTGGCTGGACAGCGCGATCGCCAGAGCGAGCGCAGACGCAAGGGCACAGGCGCGCGAACGCCCTTTCGAAGTCGTCATGTCGGAAATCCCCAGAAGGCCGTTGCCGTTCGAGTGTCGGGTAGGCGTCACACATGACAGTTCGGTGCAAATCCGGAGACAAAGACGTCACA
>BADC01000428.1 GCA_000333435.1 Corynebacterium-like bacterium B27
GGAGTCTGGCAGTACTGGACGTCGAGCCCGTGGTTCCCCTCGAGCCTCGGCTTCACCGAGGCCGTCTACACGACGCCGGCCGTGCCGACCGGATTCACGGGCGTGAGCTTCGGACTCAACCTGTTCAGCAACGGCACGCTGGTCACCGACGACTACGCTCTCTACGACAGCGTCGGCGCACCGGCCCCCTCGACCGCGCCGGCGCCCGCGCCGAGCGTGGCGCCGAAGGTACAGGGGCCGGTGGAGGTGCACATGAACCCGGCACCGGATGCGGCGAGCGACTCGACCGCGCCGCCCGCAGGCTCGGGTACGGTGCCGGCTCCGGCCCCATCGGCTGCTCCGGCGCCCGCGCCGACCCCCTCGGCCCCGGCTTCGCCTCCGCCCGCGGCTCCGCCCGCGCCCGCGCCCGCGCCCGCGCCTACGTCCGCCCCCGCGCCTCCGCCGAGCCCTGCTCCTACGGCGCCGGCCGCTCCTGCCGCTCCGGCCACACCGGCCGCCCCGGCGCCCACCAACCCCGCACCCACGCCGACCGCGTCGGCCGGTGCCGGCGGCGCCGGCCGATGACCCGATCCGGCCGGACCGGGACCCCCAGCTGGCGCGGGTCGACTCTGACGCAGCACGTCGAGCTGGCCGGGGCGGCCTTCCCGGTGCTGATCGATCCCACCTGGTACTACACCTACGACTTCTCGGCGGCCCTGCCGGGGTA
>BADC01000427.1 GCA_000333435.1 Corynebacterium-like bacterium B27
GACCCGTGGCCGCGTAGCTCGCCCGGATCACGCCGAGGGCGCGCTCCCGTCGGGCTTTCTCGGCGGGCAGGAAGTCGCGCATGCCGCGCGGCGGAGTGACGGGTGCAGCCATCCCTCCAGATTACCGACTCGCGCAGGTCGCCCAGCCCGCGCGTCGATCAGCGCGGCGGTGTCGGGAATTCCTCACCCGGGCAGAGGGTGAACGAATCGATGGCCGGCGAGAGCGACGCGGTGCCGCCGATCGGCGTGAGCTCGGACACTCCCTGACGCGCCAAGGCGTCCGACACGGCGCCCGGCACGCATTCGGGTAGCGAGACGTAGAGCGGCTCACCCAAGCTGCCGGCCCACGCAGAGCCCGCGAGCGCGTCGGGGAACTTGTACCCGGTCACGAGGAACGCGTGCTCGCTCGCCCCGTAGGCGTCGAGGTTGATGGCCGCGGCAGCGGCGATACGGTCGGCCCCGGAAAGCCGCATCGTGGGCGCGATTCGGCCCAGATCGGCTTCGATCCCCGGCGAGACGGATGCCGGGCCGCCGGCGATCTTGATCTGTATCACGTTCAGCGCGAACAACAACTCCACCGTCGCGGCGTCGAGGCCGGATGCGCCTCCGTTGACGAGCACGACGGGAGCGTCGGCGTGGCCTGCGGCGCCGCCTGCCGCCAGAGCATCCGGGAAGTTGCCGCCCGTCGCGACATAGACCAGCCCCGAACCGGCGTGAGCGCCGGTGAACGCCGCGGTGGCCAGAGCACGAGAGGCCGCGTAGCGATCAGCACCCCCGATGCGGTGGACGGTGGCGCCGATCTTCTCGATCTGGGTCACCACGGAGTCGGAGACGGAATTCGGACCACCCACCACGTACACGGTGGACGGCGAGAGTCGCTTCAGTTCGTCAGCCACCACGGTGGGCAGCGAGGCCGAGGTGGTGAGCAGCAGGGGCCCACCCAGGTGCACCGCTGCGGGGGCGGTCGACAACGCATCGGGATAGTTCTCACCCGTCACCACGAATGCCGTGTCTGCACCATCCGGGAACGCCTCCTGGGATACGGAGGCAGCGATCGAGTAGCGGTCCGGTGCGGAGATCCGCCCGACCGAGGGAATCGCGGCCGGGACCAAGGTGATGTCGGCGCCCACGTCGATGCTGCCGCCGTGCACCGTTTCGCCGACCACGCCCTTCTCCATCATGGAGACGTTCAGGTGCACCGGAAGCGCCGTCGTGCCGGCAGGGAAATAAGGCCAGTCACGGAACTTCGCGACGGTCGGGAGCTGCACCGTGACTGTGGACCCATCGGCCGAGACGAACCCCGTGGTCTGCACGTAGGTGCGGTTGAAATCGCCGACCGAGACCCGCACCTCCTTCGTCCCCACCCAGTCGCCGTCCGGGCCGGTGGTCCAGGTTCCGGTCGGTGAGGTGAGGGTCACCACCGAACCGGGCGTCGCGGGGCTGCCGACAACCGAGGCGTCGTAGCTCACGGAATGGGCGAAGTCGCTCGAGGACTCCTTCGTGAGGTTCAGGCTGACACTGTCGCCCGGGATCCCGCTCCGGACGTGAAGCGACGCGTACAGGTCGATGTGTGTGCTCACGACCCCGTCACCGTCGTTCGACAGCACGAACGAGACCTCCGCTTGGCCGTGCAGCGTGCCCGGAATCGGCACGGTCAGAGTGAGGCCGTCGGTGTCGGTGACCGGGCCAGACGCGAACGAGGTGCCGCTCGGCAGCGATCGGAACGAGAACGACCAGGAGTCACCGGCATGGTCGGCGAGCTGCGTGGGGATTGTGACGTGAACGACGGTCGTCGCCTCGGGCACGTCGAAGCCGCCGACCGGTGCACCATTCGCATAGGTGCCCCACAGGCCGTAGACGTTGTCGCGGGTGGCGTCGGACTCCTGCGTCAGCGAGACCGGAGGGGCAGTGGCACCCGGGGCCGCGGACGCCGGCGCGACGAACGCTCCGACCAGTAGTGCGGCGGCAGCGGCCGCTCCTGCGATTCGCGTGCTCCAACGCATCCGTTGCTCCCCCAGTGATCGACGATCGTCGATTGAGTGTAGCGGTAGTTCGGAAGCGCTAAGTACCGGGGGCGGGGGCGGAGGTGGACTCGGCGGCGGCGATGTCGGCGCGGAGGGTTCGGAGGGCGGTGCGCAGAGCGCGCTCGGCGTCGAGGCCGCGGGACTTCGCGGTCGCGACGAGCTCGAGCAGGAGGGTGCCGAGCTCGGCCTCGGTCTCGACCGGAACCGCCGCCCCCGGCACGACCACGCCCACCTTCGCCGCCCGGCCGAGGAGCTTGTCGGCGAGCGCCAGCGACGGCATGCCGAGCGGGATGCCATCGAGCACACTCGTGCGCGCCGGCTTCTCGGCCGCCTTGAAGTCGTCCCAGGCGGCCACCACGTCGTCGGCCGACGAGAGCTGGAGATCGCCGAAGACATGCGGATGCCGACCCACCATCTTCTGGGTCATGTGCTCCGCCACGTCGTCGAGGTCGAACTCCTCCCCCGGCGTGTGCGCCGCGATGTCGGCATGGAAGATGACCTGGTAGAGCACGTCGCCGAGCTCCTCGATCATCTCCTCGCGGTCGCCGGACTCGATCGCCTCGATCAGCTCGTGCGTCTCCTCCACGAGGTACTGCACGAGCGACTCGTGCGTCTGATCGGCATCCCACGGGCATCCGCCCGGCGCCCGCAGCATCGCGGTGACCGCGACGAGCTGATCGAGCTTGGTGCGGGCATCCGGGATCTCAGGCATGCCAGCAGCCTAATTCGCCTCGGCCACCGGCACCTTCGCGAGCGGGAAGATCGCGTCGAGGAGGGCCGCCGCCCAGTCGATGAGCTCAGCATCGGGCAACGGCTTGCCGTCGACCACGGGCATCGGCACCGAGACCGCGTGCGTCTGCGCGAAGTACTTCGACCCCGGGTACATGCGCTGCAGCCGCACCTGGATGCTGTCCGGCAGCTCCGCGGGCGCGATCCGCAGGTTCGACCCCATCGTCACCAGTTCGCTGAGGTTCGCCTTCTGCGCCCGCCGCCGCAGCCGCGACACGGCGATGAGGTTCGTGACCTCGGCCGGCGGTTGGCCGTAGCGATCGGTGAGCTCCTCGATCACCCGATCGATGGAGTCGTCGGATGCGGTGGGCGCCGAGGCCGTCGAGAGCTTCTGATACGCCTCCAGCCGCAGCCGCTCGCTGTCGACGTAGTCCTCGGGGATGTGTGCATCCACCGGCAACTCGAGCCGCAGCTCGGTCTGGCCCTCGGCCACATCGCCCCGGAACGTCGAGACCGCTTCGCCGATCATCCGCAGGTAGAGATCGAAACCGACCCCCGCGATGTGCCCCGCCTGCTCGCCGCCGAGCAGGTTGCCCGCCCCGCGGATCTCGAGGTCTTTCAGCGCCACCTGCATGCCCGAGCCGAGCTCGTTGTTGGCGGCGAGGGTCGACAGCCGATCGTTGGCCGTCTCGGAGAGCGGCTTGTTCTCGTCGAAGAGCAGGTACGCATAGGCCCGCTCCCGCCCACGACCCACCCGGCCGCGCAGCTGGTGCAACTGCGACAGACCGTACTTGTCAGCCCGGTCGACGATGAGCGTGTTCGCGTTGGCGATGTCGATGCCGGTCTCGATGATGGTGGTCGACACCAGCACGTCGAACTTGCGCTCCCAGAAGTCGACGATCACCTGTTCGAGCACGTGCTCGTTCATCTGCCCGTGCGCCACCGCCACCCGCGCCTCCGGCACCAGCTCGGCGATCTGCGCGGCGACCCGGTTGATCGACGACACCCGGTTGTGCACGAAGAACACCTGACCCTCACGCAGCAACTCGCGCCGGATCGCCGCCGCCACCTGCTTGTCGGAGTAGGGCCCGACGAAGGTGAGGATGGGGTGCCGGTCCTCCGGCGGCGTCGCGAGCGTCGACATCTCGCGGATGCCCGTCACCGCCATCTCCAGGGTGCGCGGGATGGGGGTGGCGCTCATCGCCAGGATGTCGACGTTCGTCTTCAGCTTCTTCAGCGCATCCTTGTGCTCGACGCCGAAGCGCTGCTCCTCGTCGATTATGAGGAGACCGAGGTCTTTGAAGGCGATGTTGTCGGCGAGGATGCGGTGGGTGGCGATGACCACATCCACCGTTCCGTCGGCGAGCCCCTTGATGGTCTCGCGCGACTCCTTCTCGGTCTGGAAGCGGCTGAGCGCCTTGAGATGCACCGGGAACCCGGCGAAGCGCTCCTGGAAGGTCTCGAAGTGCTGCCGCACGAGCAGCGTGGTGGGCACGAGCATCGCCACCTGCTTGCCGTCCTGCACCGCCTTGAACGCCGCCCGGATGGCGATCTCGGTCTTGCCGAAACCGACGTCACCCGAGAGCAAGCGGTCCATCGGGATGGGCCGCTCCATGTCGGCCTTCACCTCGTCGATCACGGTGAGCTGGTCGGGCGTCTCCTGGAAGGGGAACGCCTCCTCGAGCTCATGCTGCCAGGGCGTGTCGGGCCCGAACGCGTAGCCCTTCGAGGCCATCCGCGCCGAGTAGAGCTTGACCAGCTCCACCGCGATGTCGCGCACGGCCTTCCGCGCCTTGCCCTTCGCCGCCGCCCAGTCGCTGCCGCCCATCTTGCTGAGCGCGGGCGCCTCGCCGCCGACGTAGCGCGAGAGCAGGTCGAGCTGGTCGGTGGGCACGTAGAGCTTGTCGCCCGGGTAGCCGCGCTTGCTTGGCGCGTATTCGATCACCAGGTACTCGCGCGTGGTCTTCACCGCGTTGCGGCCGCCACTCGACACCTCGCGCTGGGTGAGCTCGAGGAACTTGCCGATGCCGTGGGTCTGATGCACCACGAAGTCGCCCGCCTTCAGCTGCAGCGGGTCGACCACGTTCTTGCGGCGGCTCGCGAGCTTCTTCACCTGGCGGGTGTCGTAGCCCGCGGTGCGGCCGTAGAACTCGGTCTCGCCGATCACCGCGAGCTTGAGTTCGGGTAGCTCGAAGCCGTGCTCGACGCAGCTCTGCACGAGGTAGGCCATGTGCGGCTCGGCGTCGGCCGGGTAGTCGTCGGCGATGCGGGCGGGCAGCTCACGTTCAGCCAGCACGTCGGCGGCGCGCTCCACCAGGCCCTGGCCCTGGGCGACGACCACCACCGTCCAGTCCTCACCGAGCCGGCGCGCGACGTGCTCGATGGCGCCGTCGGCATTGCCCGAGAAGCTCGGCACCGCATCCGCCGCCACCCGGATGGTGAGGTGCTCCTCGAGTTCGCGGTGCTCGGGCAGCACCTCGTCTTCGGCCGGCCCCTGCTGGAATTCGCTCAGCGTCCACCAGGCCCGATCGACCCCCGCGGCCTCGCGCAGCTGGTTGAGGGTGATGAACTCCCCCGAGGCGAGGTCGATGGGCGCCTCGGCGCCGGCGGTCGCCGCCGTCCAGGCGGCGGCGAGGAACTCGCGGTTCGTCTCGGAGAGGTTCACCGCGCGGGTGGCGACCCGTTCGGGCGACACGACGGCGATGGCGGCGCCGGCCGGCAGGTAGTGGGCGACCGTGACCAGGCGGTCGACGAGGGCGGGCGCCAGCGACTCCATGCCCTCCACCGGGATGCCCGCGGAGATCTTCTCGAGCATGCCGGAAAGGCTCGGGAACTCGTGCTGCATCTCCCGGGCCCGCTGCCGCACCGCGTCGCTCAGCAGGAGCTCGCGGCTCGGCGGCAGGGTGACCCGGTCGACCGCATCCGGCAGCGACCGCTGGTCGGCCACCGAGAAGGCGCGGATCTCGTCGACCTCGTCGCCGAAGAAGTCGACGCGGAACGGATGCTCGGCGACGGGCGGGAAGACGTCGAGGATGCCGCCGCGCACCGCGTACTCGCCACGCCGCGTCACCATGTCGACGCGCGAGTAGGCGAGTTCGACCAGCCGCAGGCTGAGCGCGGAGAGGTCGAAGCCGCGGGCGCCCCGGGTGAGCTCGATCGGGTCGAGCTCGGTGAGGTTCGAGGCGATGGGCTGCAGGGCGGCCCGAACGGATGCGACAACCACGATCGGCGCGGGTGCGGGGTTCGCCGCAGGGTCGGCCTCGGCCGCCGCCGTCGCCCGCTGCCACTCCTCCAGGCGCCGCAACGCGTCGATGCGCTTGCCGACGATCTCGGCGCTCGGGCTGAGCCGCTCGTGCGGCAGTGTCTCCCAGGCCGGGAACTCCACGATCTGCGCGCCGGGGAGGAAGCTCGCGAGCGACTCGCGGAGCTTCTCCGACTCACGGCCGGTGGCCGTGACCACCAGGAGGGCGCCCGGCAGCTCGCGCTCGACGCGACGGTCGAGCAGCGCTGCCAGGAGCGGCGCACGGAGGCCCTCCGGCAACGAGAAGTCGGCGTTGCGCCCGGCCTCGGCCAAGGCTCGTTCGAACGTGGAGGCGCGCGAAAGCGCATCGATCAAGCCAGACAGCACCGTGCTAGTTTACGCGCCGCCGCGACGCGGGCGCGGCGAGTAGAGTCGTGCCACCGCACCACGACGCACGAGGACACCGTGACCACGACGCCACCCGACGACCACACCGACTCCACGCCGCCGCGACCGCGCTACGGGGAATACGCACCCACCTCCGCTCCCGCGACGGCCGCACCGTCTGCCGCGCCGACCGCCGCGCCGACCGGGCCGCCCGCACCGCCTTCCGCGGCACCGCATCCGTACACCGGATATCAGAGCCCACTCGGCTACGGCGCCGGCGGTTACGGGTTTCCTGGGCCCGTCGCCGAGGCTTCGCGGCCCAAGACCGTGGGCGTCATCGCGTTCGTGGTGGGGCTGGTGCTGCTCGTCGGCGCGCCGATCGCGAGCGCGTTCGTTGCCCAGGGCTTCGCTCCCCTGCTGCGCTACTCGACCGACGGCACCTTCGACGTCTCCGACATCCCGGCCGACGAGCTCGGCTCGTTCGCCGGCGTCAGTTTCGCGATGTTCGCGGTGCTCGGCCTCGGCACGCTGCTCGGGCTGTGGGCTTTGATCCAGGGCATCGTCGCCACCGCCACGCGGCGCGGGCGCGCCTTCGGGGTGCTGGCGATCGTGGTGAGCGTGCTGACGCCGATCGTCTGCGTGATCACCTTCTACACGGTGGTCTTCACCACCGTCCCGGAGCTGCTGCAGCGCTGAGTCGCGGACAGCTCCGGCCCTCAGGCCGACGGCGCCGTGTGCACCTTCAGCTGCGCGGTGGTGAGGCCCTCCGAGGCGATCAGTTCGACCGCATCCGCCGCGTCGACGATGAGGTTCGGCAGGGTCTGCCGTTCCGTCGTCGAGAAGTTCTGCAGCACGAAGTCGGCGGCCTGCTGCCGCCCGGGCGGGCGGCCGATACCGACGCGCACGCGGATGAAGTCGGAGCTGCCGGACGCGGCGATGATGTCGCGCAGCCCGTTGTGGCCGCCGTGGCCACCACCCGCCTTGAGCTTCAGGCTGTCGAACGGGATGTCGAGCTCGTCGTGCACCACGATCAGGTGGTCGGGGGCGATGCCGTAGAACTTCAGCAACCCGTTGACCGGGCCGCCGGACACGTTCATGTACGTATTCGCCTTGGCGAGCACGTAGCGCGGGCCGCCGGGCACGATTCGGCCTTCGGCGACGACCGCGTTGGCCTTGTGCGACTTGAAGGTCGCGCGCATCCGGCCGGCCAGCTCGTCGAGCACCATCTGCCCGACGTTGTGGCGGTTGGCGGCGTAGCCGGGCCCGGGGTTACCGAGCCCGACCACGAGCCAGAGATCCGAATTCACGGGATCGAATTCACGGGATCGAGGGGGGTGAGCGCTACTCGGCGCTCTCGTCGGCGGCCTCGGCCTCGGCGCCGGCCGACTCACCCTCGGCAGCGGCGGCGTTCTCTTCGCTCTCGACCGCGGCCGGAACGGTGATGCCGACGACCACGAGCTCTTCGTCGCTCAGCAGCACGGCACCGCGCGGCAGCTCGACGTCCTTCGCGTGGATGAGGGTGCCCTCCTCGAGGCCCTCGATCGACACGACGATGCGCTCGGGGATGTGGGTGGCCTCGACCTCGACCAGGATGGTCGCGGTGTCCTGCGTGGCGATGGTGCCCGAGAACGACTCGCCCTCGAGGTGGATCGGAACCTCGACCTGCACCTTCTCGCCGCGGCGCACCACGATGAGGTCGATGTGCTCGATGATCTGCAGCACCGGGTCCTTCTGCACGTCCTTGACCAGCGCGAGCTGCTCCTTGCCCTCGATGTCGAGCTCCAGCACGGCGTTGGCCTTGCGGAGGATGAGGGCGACCTGGTGGCCGGGGAGGGTGACGTGCTGCGGGTCGGTGCCGTGACCGTAGATGACCGCGGGGATCTTGCCGGCGGCACGGATGCGGCGAGCCGCGCCCTTGCCGAAGGTGGTACGGGTTTCCGCGGAGACGCGGGTGTCTTCTGCCATGATGTGCTCCTTCGCGGGCAGTTGGCCCGCACTCGATGTGTTCAACTCGACCGCATGAAGCGAGAGGAAAGACTGTGCTGAGCCAAATCCACCGCGTCGATAACGGATGCGCGCACTGGCGCGTGCATCCCTCGCCGAAGTTCAGTGGCCTAGCCTAGCGCATCCGCTCTACTACGCTGGAGACACCCCAACGTCTGAGGAGCATCGCCATGTCAACGCCTGCTGGAACCGCCAACATCGGAGTCGTCGGGATGGCGGTGATGGGGTCGAACCTGGCCCGTAACCTCGCCAGCCGTGAGGGCAACACCGTGGCGATCTTCAACCGCTCGCCGGAGCGCACCCGCAAACTCATGGCCGAGCATCCGGAGGCGGGGTTCGTCGCGTCGGAGTCGATCGACGACTTCGTGGCGTCGCTCGCGAAGCCGCGCACCGCGATCATCATGGTGCAGGCCGGAGCCGGCACGGATGCGGTCATCTCCGAGCTCGCCGAACGCTTCGAGCCGGGCGACATCATCGTCGACGGCGGCAACGCGAACTTCCACGACACTATCCGCCGGGAGAAGGACGTCTCGGCCACGGGCATCCACTTCGTCGGCACCGGCATCTCGGGCGGCGAGGAGGGCGCGCTGAACGGCCCCTCGATCATGCCCGGCGGAACGGCCGAGGCGTACAAGACGCTCGGCCCGATCCTCTCGTCGATCGCCGCGGTCGCCGAAGGCGAGCCCTGTGTCACGCACATCGGCACCGACGGCGCCGGGCACTTCGTGAAGATGGTGCACAACGGCATCGAGTACGCCGACATGCAGCTGATCGCCGAGGCGTACGACCTGCTGCGCACCATCACGAAGCGCACGCCCGCCGAGCTGGCCGAGGTCTTCACCGCCTGGAACTCGGGCGACCTCGAGTCGTACCTGATCGAGATCACCGCGGAGGTGCTGAAGCAGGTCGACGCGAAGACCGGCAAGCCGTTCGTCGACATCGTGCTCGACCAGGCCGGCGCCAAGGGCACCGGTGCCTGGACGGTGCAGAACGCCCTCGACCTCGGCACCCCCGTCGGTGGCATCGCCGAGGCCGTGTTCGCCCGCTCGGTCTCCTCGCACCCCGAGCAGCGCGCCGCGGTGCAGGCCACCATCACCTCGCGGCCGGACGTGGTGGAGGTGGACGTGGACTCCTTCGCCGACGACATCCGCGCCGCGCTGTACGCATCGAAGGTGGTGGCGTACGCGCAGGGCTTCGACGAGATCATCGCCGGAGCGAAGCAGTACGGGTGGGAGATCGACAAGGGCGCCGTGGCGAAGATCTGGCGGGCGGGCTGCATCATCCGCGCCCAGTTCCTCAACCGCATCGTCGAGGCGTACGAGAACAACCCGAACATCACGTCGCTCCTCGAGGACCCGTACTTCGCCTCGGCCGTCGCGTCGGGCGAAGAGGCGTGGCGCCGCGTGGTGTCGACCGCCGCGCTCTCCGGTGTGCCGGTGCCCGGGTTCGGGTCGGCGCTGTCGTACTACGACTCCCTCGCCTCGAAGCGGCTGCCCGCCGCGCTCGTGCAGGGCCAGCGCGACTTCTTCGGCGCCCACACCTACAAGCGCGTCGACGAGGAGGGCGTGTTCCACACCCTGTGGTCGGGCGACCGCACTGAGATCGCGACCGAGCCCAGCACGCACTGAGCACGGCGGGCACTGAGCACGCCTGAACACGCCTGAACAGGTGGGGCGGCCGGGCCGGATCGTGGCATTCGATCCGGCCCGCCCTCCCGTCACTGCGCCGTGACCGCGTCGACCAGCGGACGCCAGAAGTAGGCGAAGTCGTCGGAGGGGCTGGACATCAGACGCTGAGTGAACACGACGCCGATGAGGTCGCGGGAGGCGTCGACGTAGGCACTGGTCCCGGTGCCCCCGGTCCAACCCCACCGACCCGCGGCCCGCCACGGTTCCGTCGCGAGCGCGTCGGCACGCAGGACGTCCGGCAAGAGATCGACCCCGGTCTGATAGCCCCAGCCGTAGCCGACATCGCCGAACTCGACCAGACCCGCTCGTTGCTGGTCGGTGAGCTGGTCGCCCGTCATGCGCATCCGCTGCTCGGCCGTCAGCAACTCGTCGTCGGCGACCGCAGCGAGAAAGCGCAGCAGGTCCGGAACGCTCGAGACGAGTCCGCCCCGAAGCGATTCCAGAACCGGCGGATGCGCGAACGCGGCCACGAGTGCACCGTGCTCGGCGAGGCGGCCGTCGACATCGACCACGTACGGAGTGGGGAGCTCGCCCGGCCCCGCCGTGAATCCGGTGTGCTCGAGCGCGAGCGGCCCGCTGATGCGCGAGCGGAGGAGTTCGCCGAGGGAATCGCCGGTCGCGCGGGCGAGCAGGATCGAGAGCACGTCGGCGGCGGTGTCATAGGCGAAACGGGTGCCGGGTTGACTCGCGAGCGGAAGGGCGCCGAGGCGGGCGGCGAACGCGTCCGGGTCGATGGGTGCCGGCACCACACCGGTCGACAGATCCGCGGCGACCATCGCTCGCAGGAGTGGCGTCTCGGGCCAGGGGAAGGCGAAACCCGCGGTCATGGTGAGCAGGTCTCGCACTGTGATACCGCGAGTGGCGTGAACGGTTTCGCCGAGCGGGGCATCCGGCCGCACGAGCACCCGGGGCACGGCGAACTCAGGTAGCCACACGTCGATGGGCGCGTCGAGCGCGATCACGCCGTCGTCGAGGAGCATGGTGGAGAGCGCCCCGAGCAGGAGTTTGCCGAGAGACGCCACGCGGAACGGCGTGTCAGCGACCATCGGCGGCGACTGCTCATCGAATGAAAACCGGCCGATCGCGAAGTACTCGGTCCTGCCGGCATGACGGATGCCTGCCACGATGCCCGGCGCGAGGCCGTCGGCGACCGCGCGCTCGAGCGACTGACGGACTCCATCGAAAGCGGCCATGCCCCCAGTGTCGTCCCACCGCGAGCCGATGCCAAGATCAGGCGGGCTCGTCGACCTTCACGCGCTGGCCCACGACAGCCGAGACGCCGTCCTGGCGCATCGAGACGCCGTAGAGCGCATCCGCGATCTCCATGGTGCGCTTCTGGTGGGTGATGACGATGAGCTGGGAGGTCTGGCGCAGGTCTTCGAAGATGGTGAGCAGGCGGCCGAGGTTCGCGTCGTCGAGCGCGGCCTCCACCTCGTCCATGATGTAGAACGGGCTGGGGCGCGCCTTGAAGATGGCGATCAGGAGCGCGACCGCCGCCAGTGACCGCTCGCCGCCGGAGAGCAGGGAGAGCCGCTCGATCTTCTTGCCCGCCGGCTTCACCGAGACCTCGATGCCCGTCGTGAGCATGTTCTGCGGGTCGGTGAGGTGGATCGAACCTGTTCCGCCCGGGAACAGCACCGGAAAGACCTGCGCGAACGCCTCCTTCGTGTCGGCGAAGGCGCTCTCGAAGATGGTCTGCATGCGGTCGTCGATCTCCTCGATGATCGTCAGCAGATCTTTGCGAGTGTTCGTGAGGTCGGTGAGCTGCTCGGTGAGGAATTTGTGACGCTGCTCCAGGGCATCGAACTCCTCGAGCGCGAGCGGGTTCACGCGACCGAGCTCGGCGAGCTTGCGCTCCGCCTTCGCGAGGCGCGTCTGCTGCTCGGAGCGCACGAACGGGCGTCCGGTCGGGACGGGGAGGGCGTCGGCGGATGCGGGGACGCTGTTCTCGTCGAAGCCGGCGTCGGGATAGGGGTCCCGGGCGTCATCGGTGTCGGCATCGGTGTCCGCGTCCGCGGCCTGCGCCGCCTCGGCACTGGCGGCCGCCACGGCCGACGGACTGGTGTCGATGATCGCCACCGCGCTGTCGTCGGGGATGAGCTGATCGGGACCGTACTCGGCCACCAGCACGTCCTCCACGAGGCCCAGTTCCGATCCCGCGCGCTCGAGCAGGCTCGACAGGTGCAGCTTCTTCTCGTAGATCTGCAGTTCGAGGCCGTGCACGTTCTCGGTGATCGCCTGCAGTCGTTCGCGGAGCGCCGCCTCGTCCCGGCGGAGCGCCACCAGCTCCTCGTTCTGCTCGGCCCGCTCGGCCTCACGTCGGGCGAGCTGAACCCGGGCTTCGCTGACAGAACGGTCGATCGACTCCAGCACCGGCGGCAGGGATTCGACCACGTCGGTCGCCGCCTCGATCTGCCGGCGACGGATGACCGCGCGCCTCGCCGCCGCCTCGGCCGCCGCCCGGTCGGCTTCGAGTTGCTTCTCGAGCGCACCGGTGCGGGCCTGCTCGGCGCGCACCCGTTCCCGGGCCGTCTCGACCCCGAGGCGAGCCTCGACCTCGCGGTCGCGCGCGGCCTCGAGTTCGGCCAGCAGGCCGTCGCGCGAACTCACGTCGAGGATGGGCCGCGGGCGTTCACGCACCGTCTCGAGCTCACCACGGGCCTTCTCGGCGGCCTGCTCGGCCTGGCCGACGGCCTCCTGGGCGAGCTGCAGCGCCTTCTGCAGACGCTCGAGCTCGCCCGTACCCGCGTCGACCTGGGCCTTGAGCCGACCGAGTTTCTCGGTGCGGGCGGCGAGCTTCGCGTCGTACTCGCGCAACGCGGTGAGCGCCGCCTGCGACTGCTCCTTGGCGACCTGGGCAATGCCGCGCTGCTCCGCCAGGGCGAACCGAGCGCGCTCGATGGTCGAGTTCTCCTCGTCGAGAGCGATCGCCGCCGAATCCCGTTCGGCCACCAATTCGATGCGCGACCGCGTCGCGCCGGACCCGCCTCGCAGCAGGAACCGCGTCAGCACCTCGCCACTGCGGGTCACGACGGTCAATCCGGCTCCCGCGGCGGGCTCGAGCTCACTCCACGCCCGGCGGGCGGTGGGGAGGTCGTCGGCGATGACCATGGACTGCAGCACGCCCAGCACACCGCCGGGAGCGGCGACCACGGAGGTCGCAGGGACGATGCCGTCGACCCCGGCGAACGCCGCGGCCCCCGCACCGGCGGCATCCCGGCCGGTCGCAGCCTCGCCGGCCGGAAGCGCGTCGGCGATCACGAGTTCCACCCGCCCCATGTCCCCCTCGGCCGCGGCGGTCGCGGCGTCGACCGCCGCTTCGACGGTGTCGGCGAGCACCGCGTCGGCGAGGGTGCCGAGCGCCGCGGCGATCGCCGCCTCATAGCCGGGCGTCACTTTGACGTGCTCCGCCACGAGGCCCCGGATGCCGGCCAGACGTGCCGCGACCAGTTCGGCGGAGCCGTCCTTCTGATCGAGCGCCATCGTCAGGGCGCTCGTGCGCGCCGCCAGCGCGTCGCGTTCGCGCTCGTGCGTGTGCAGTTCCTCCCGGAGGCGCTCGATCTCGGCCTCGGCCTCGAACACCTGTGACTGGGCGAATTCGTAGGCCTCGTCGAGATCGGTCTCGTCGATCTCCCCCACCGCGGCCTCGGCCTCGGCCAGGGCGAAATCGGCCTGAGCCGTCTCGCGTCGGGCCGTCGCGGCGTCGAGGGCGTTCTGCTGACGCAGCACCTCGCCGCGCACGGTCGCGAGCCGGGTGTTCGCCGATTCGAGCTGGCCGGTGAGCTTGGACAGCTCCAGGTCGTGCTTGGACACCAGGGAACTCTGGTAGGCGATCTGCTCGTCGAGCGCATCGAGCGATCCACGGGCCTTCACCGTCACCGCCTGCGAAGCCTCCCAGGCCGCCTGCGCCGCGGCAACCTCGCCCTGCAGGTGCACCACCTCCGCCTTCGAGTCACTGACCATGGAGGGGGTGACGCTGGGGCCGGCGTCGGGCACGCTCTCCTCGTTGCCCAGCAGAGCGAGCCGCTGGTTGGCGAGGTTGTACAGATTGCGCAGTCGCTCCTGCACCGACTCGAGACCGAAGCTGGTTCGCCGGGCCAGATCGACGGCATCGCCGACCTGCGCCTGTTCGAGGCGGTTGATGCGCAGCTGGTTCTGTTCGAGCCGCTCCTGCAGCACGATGCGCTCGGTGTGCCGCTCGCTCTCACTGCGCGAGTGTGCATCCAGCGCGGTGCGCAAGGTCACGATCTCGTCGGCTAGCAGCCGGGCCTTCGCATCGCGCACGATCGCCGCGATCGACTGGGCCTCCTTGGCGATCTCGGCCTGGCGGCCCAACGGCTTCAGCTGCCGGCGGATCTCGCCCGCCAGGTCGCTCAACCGGGTGAGATTCGCCTGCATCGCCTCGAGCTTGCGCTGGGTCTTCTCCTTGCGCCGACGGTGTTTCAGGATGCCCGCCGCCTCCTCGATGAAGCCGCGCCGGCCCTCGGGAGTCGCGTGCAGCACCGCATCCAGCTGGCCCTGGCCGACGATCACGTGCATCTCGCGGCCGAGGCCGGAGTCGGAGAGCAGCTCTTGCACATCGAGCAGCCGACAGCTGTCCCCGTTGATCGCGTACTCGCTGCCGCCGTTGCGGAACAACGTGCGGCTGATCGTGACCTCGGAGTACTCGATCGGCAGAGCACCGTCGGTGTTGTCGATCGTGAGGGTGACCTCGGCGCGGCCCAGCGGGCCTTTGGTGCTCGTGCCGGCGAAGATGACGTCTTCCATCTTGCCGCCGCGGAGGGTCTTCGCCCCCTGCTCACCCATCACCCAGGCTAGCGCGTCGACGACATTGCTCTTGCCGGACCCGTTCGGGCCGACGACACAGGTCACACCGGTCTCGAAGGCGAAGGTGGTGGGGTTGGCGAAGGACTTGAATCCCTTGAGGGTCAAGCTCTTCAGGTACACGCGCCGCCTCTCATCCTGCTCTCGCGTCTCCGGTGTGCACTACGGTATCGAACGCCGAGGGCGTTACCGCGCAATGACGGCGCGGAATGGCGGCGAAGAACGGCCTCATCGAGCCCGCAGGATGCAGAACTCGTTGCCCTCCGGGTCGGCCAGCACCACCCAGGTGACGTCGTCGCCCTGGCCGACGTCGACCCGGGTGGCTCCTACAGCGAGCATCCGTTCGACCTCGGCGGCCTGGTCATCCGGCCGGAAGTCGAGGTGCAAGCGGTTCTTCAACGACTTGCGCTCGGGCACCGGCACGAAGAGCAGCGTCGGCTGCGCGTCGGCGTGCGGCGCCACCTCCACCTCGTCTTCACCGTCTTCTTCATAGATGACCGGCCAGCCGAGCACATCGCTCCACCAGTGGGCGAGCGTGTGCGGATTCTCGGAGTCGATCACGATCTGGGTCCAGGTGAGTGTCATGCCGACCACGGTAGGCGTCAGCGCCGCCGCCGGAAAGGGGTGTGAAGAAGTCGGCGCGCCGGAGCGCTTCTCCACAGCCGTACGCTGGAGAGGTTGCGAAAGGAAACCTCGATGGCGCTGAAACCGCTGGTCTCGCCCGGCCCCGACCTCACCCGTGAGGAGCTCGTGCGGTATGCCCGCCAGATCTCGCTCCCCCATGTCGGGCTCGAGGGGCAGCGCCGGCTGAAGGACGCGCGCGTGCTCGTGCTCGGTGCCGGCGGTCTCGGATCGCCGGTGCTGCAGTACCTCGCGGCCGCCGGCGTCGGCGTGATCGGCATCGCCGATTCCGACACGGTCGAGGTGTCGAATCTGCAGCGGCAGACCATCCACACGGTCGCTCGCGTCGGGGAGCGCAAGACGGCCTCCGCCGCCGCCGCGGTGCGCGCGCTCAATCCGCTCGTGGAGGTCATCGAGCACGACGGTGAGGTCACCACCTCGAACGTGCTCGAACTCGTCTCCGAGTACGACGTGGTCGTCGACGGCACCGACAATTTCGAGGTTCAGTACGTCGTCGACGCGGCCTGCGCTCTCGTCGGCAAGCCGCTGGTCTGGGGCTCCGTGCTGCGCTTCGACGGTCAGGTCACCGTCTTCTGGGCGACCGCGCCCGACGGACTCGACCGCACGCTCGACGACCTCTACCCCGAGCAGCCGGATGCCGACCCGGCCGAGTCCTGCTCCGTTGCGGGGGTGCTCGGACCGGTGTGCGCGGCTGTCGGGGCCGTGATGGCCACCGAGACGCTGAAGCTCATCGGGGGCTACGGAGCGCCCCTCCTCGGCCGGCTGCTCGTGCACGACGCGCTCGACGCCTCATGGCGCGAGGTGCCATTCGGCCACGCCGCACCGCGCGCTCGTGCCGCGAATATCGGCGAGCCCTACAGCGTTACCAACCAGGGAGCGGGCGCAACCGGCCCCGCGACCAAGCTCTTCGAAAGGCACGCCGTGACCGACGCATCCGTCTCCCCCACCCCGCCCGCACCGCTCGATTCGGTCTCGCCCGCCGAGCTGCAGGAGCTGCTCGCAGCGCGCGAGCGGGGCGAGGCCGACTTCGTGCTCGTCGACGTGCGCGAGCCCCACGAGCACGCCCTGGTGTCGATCGACGGCGCCGAGCTCGTGCCACTCGGGCAGATCCTCACGGATGCGGCGCGCGAGATCCTGCCGCCGCAGGAGAAGGTGATCGTGCATTGCCACCACGACGCGCGGTCGCAGCGTGCCGCCGCGGCGCTCCGCGAAAACGGCTGGGAGGACGTCGTGTTCGTGCGCGGCGGCATCGACGCCTGGGTGCGCGACATCGAGCCGGGCAAGCCCCGCTACTGAGCAGCCGCGCCGGTGATGGAGGCGCCGCTCGGCCGCTAGCCGCCCGCGAAGGGCGGGAGCACGTCGAGCTGGTCGCCGTCGCGCAGCAGCACCGAGCGATCGGTCGTGGCGCGGGTGTTCACGAGAAACGAGCACCGGTCGAGCACGGTGACCGCCGCGGAGGCGTCGGGCGCGCTGGTCGCGAGCTCGGTCATCAGCTCGCCGATCGTCTGCCCCGCGGCCGCGCGCTGCTCCTCGGAGACGCCGAGAATCGCCTTCGCCGCGGCGAAGTACCGGATGTGCACGCTCACCTAGCCGCCGATCGCACTCATCGGGCGGTCCGGCTGCGCGAACCCGACCTCGTTCATCCGGTGACCGGAGGGCTTCGCCCACATGGCACCGCGCCAGAGGTCGGCGAGTTCGTCGTCGTCGGCCCCCGCCCGGAGCGGGCCGAGGAGGTCGGTCTCGGTGTGCGAGAACAGGCAGCTGCGCACGGCGCCCTCGGCGGTCAGGCGCGTGCGACGGCAATCGGCGCAGAACGGTTCGCTCACCGACGCGATGATGCCGACGAGCCCGAGTACCGGGCCGTCGCTGCCGGCCGATCGCTCGCGCACCTGAACAGTTCGGCGGGCGCTCCGTCGCGTGGCGCGTCGTCCGGGGTGAGCAGGTAGCGCTCGGCCAGGCGCTCCCGGATCTCGGCCGCCGTGATCATCGACTCGCGCGCCCAGCTGTGGTCGGCGTCGAGCGGCATCTGCTCGATGAAGCGCAGCTGATGACCGCCGGCGAGCGCCCATTCGAGCAGCTCGACGCCCTGGTGATCGTTGATGCCGGGCATGAGCACGGCGTTGATCTTGGTGGAGCGGAGGCCTGCCGCCCGCACGGCGTCGATGCCCGCCAGCACCCGGTCGAGGAAGGGCCGCCGGGTGATCTCGGCGAACGTCTCGGGGTGGATCGAGTCGAGCGACACGTTGATGCGGTCCAGACCCGCCTCGGCGAGCGCCTCGGCGCGGCTGCTCAAGCCGATCGCGTTGGTGGTGAGGGAGATCTCGGGGCGGGGGTCGAGCGAGGCCACCGAACGGATGATCTCGACAAGGTCTTTGCGAAGCAGGGGCTCGCCTCCCGTGAAGCGCACCTGCCGCACGCCGAACTCGGTGACCGCGATCCGTGCCAGACGCGTGATCTCATCGAGTGACATCAGGGCCGGTGGTGCGAGGAAGGGAAGACCTTCCGCGGGCATGCAGTAGGTGCACCGGAGGTTGCACCGGTCGGTCAGCGAGATGCGCAGATCGGTCGCCTCCCGCCCGAAACGGTCGATGAGCGCGGATGCGGCCGGCCGGTCGCTCGGCAGCGGCACGGGGGTCGCGCCGCGGGCGGCGGACGCACCCGTGCGGCGGGGGGTCGGCATGCCCAGGACGACGCTCATGCTGAAAGCCTACGCGCCGCTGGCTGGAGGAGCATGGTGCAGACTAGGACGATGCGCACGATCGAGGAGCATCGCCGTGACGTGACGGCCCTCGTCTCCCCCATCGCGGAGGCGCTCGAGGCCGAGTCGCTGGCCGTCTCGGGCGAGGGGATGACCGCGCATCCGGAGCGGTACCTCCACCGTGTGCTCGCCGTCGACCTGCTCGCGCCGTCGAGCCTGCCCGCGTTCGACAACTCCCAGATGGACGGCTTCGCCGTGCTGTCGGCCGACCTGACGGCGGCATCGGCCGGCTCACCGGTCACCCTTCCGGTCGTCGCCCGCGTCGCCGCGGGAGACCCGGGCGCGCGACACGCACCGGGAACGGCCACCCCCGTCATGACGGGAGCTCCGGTTCCGGTGGGAGCGGATGCGATCGTGCCGGTCGAGCACGCCGACCCGCCGCTTTCCCCGGCGCCGGAGAGCGACTCCGGAACCGTGAGCTTCGTGCGGCCGGTCGAGGCGGGCACCTTCGTCCGGACAGCGGGCTCCGACGTGACGCGAGGCGATCTGCTGCTCCGGTCGGGAACGCGACTCGGGCCCGCCCAGTGGGGCGTCATCGCAGGCACGGGCGCCACCACGGTGCAGGTGCGGCGGCGGCCGCGGGTGCTGCTCGTGGCGACCGGGCACGAGATCCGCGATGCGGGCTCGGAACTGCAGCCGGGCCAGATCTTCGACTCCAACACCGTCGCCCTGACCGCGGCGTTGCAGAGCATCGGCTGCGTCGTCACGGCGGTGCCGTGCCGCTCCGACGATGCTGCCGACCTCATCGCGATCGTCGCCGCTCATTCCGCCGTCGACCTGGTGGTCACGGTCGGCGGCGTCAGCGCCGGCGCGCGCGAGGTCGTGCGCGACGCCTTCACGACCCGCGGTGTGCGCTTCGAGAAGGTCGCCATGCAACCCGGCGGCCCGCAAGGGTTCGGGCGGGTAGCGCTTCCGCTCGTCGCCGATCACCGCGAGGGTGCCGCAACGGGCTCGCTGCCGATCGTGAGCCTGCCGGGCAACCCGGTCAGCGCCTTGGTGTCGTTCGAGGCGTTCCTGCGGCCGGCGCTCCTCACCGTGCTCGGTGTCGACCCTGCCGTGCGGGAGCTGCGCCGCGGGCCGGCCGCCCACTCCTTCGAGTCGCCGGCCGGCAGCCATCAACTGCGGCGCGGGCGAGTGCGGGCCGACGGGGCGCTCGAACTCGTCGGTGGCCCGTCGAGCCACCTGCTGCATTCGTACGCCGAGTCGACCGTGCTCGTGCACGTCCCCGTGGGCGTCAGCTCGGTCGCG
>BADC01000426.1 GCA_000333435.1 Corynebacterium-like bacterium B27
ATCGGGTCGACCAGGCCGATGCCCATGAAGGCGATGACACAGGCGAACGCCACGGCCCAGACGGCCTTGGGCTGGTGCAGGATCGGGTTCTTCTTCGTGGTGCCTGTGGCGCTCCTGGCGCCGTTCGTGCTCGCTGCCGACGCGGTCATCCTCAGGCGGCTTTCACGACGTCGGCGGCACGGACGTCGGTGCACTCGTGCAGGAGGTCGACCGCACGGCTGATCACGTCGAGCTCGTCGCGGTCGAGGTCGGTGAAGAGCGGGGCGAGGGCGGCGCCGAGCCGGTCGCGCCATTCGTCGAGGGCGCGGATGCCCTTCGGAGCCAGCGCGATCTGCCACGCTCGGGCGTCGTCGACGTCGGCGATGCGGCGGATCCATTCGACCTCGTTGAGGTTCGCGACGATCTTCGTCATCGTGGGCTGCGAGACCCGGCTCTGCTTGGCGAGCTCACCGAGCCGCATCGGGCCGAACGAGCTCAGCACGCTGAGGGTGCGCCAGGTGGCCGGCGAGGTCGAGTCGCCCGTCGCCTGAGCGGCGATGCGGGTGAGGCGGTTCGTGACCGACACCAGGTCGGAGAGGAGCGCGGAGAGCTCGGATCGTTCGGGGAGGGTAGCTGTGGTGGTGTTTTCGTTGTTCACGGTCAACTATTATACATAGCTCGGCTATGCAACTGTCACGAACGCCGTTATCAGCGCCGTTATGAGCGGGCGAAGGTCTTCAGCTCGAGCTCGTCCGCGGTCGCGTGCTCGCGGCGCAGGTAGGCGTACTCGGTGAAGCCGGCGTCCTGCAGACGCTGCAGGAGGTGGGCGGAGTTCTTGGTCTCGCGTTCGAGCCGAACGCGGTAGCCGCGGTCGACGAGCTGGCGCTTCATGGCGAGCAGCCGGGCGGGCTCCGCGCGCTTGTCGTGGATGAGCGCCACCGACCGATCGCCCGCGTCGCGGCTCTCGATCAGGTCGATGATGCGCTCGAAGCCGATCGAGAAGCCGCAGGCCGGCACCTCTTCGCCGAGGAATCTCCCGATCATGCCGTCGTAGCGGCCGCCGCCCCCGAGCGAGAACGAGAAGTCGGGGTGCTCGATCTCGAAGATCGTGCCCGTGTAGTAGCCCATGCCGCGCACGAGGAACGGGTCGAAGACGAGGGTGCCGGCCACACCGGCAGCGCGCAGGGCGTCGCCGATCGAGGCGAGGTCGGCGATCGCATCCGGAGCAACGCCGCCCGGAAGGGCCGCCGCGACCTCGGCCTCGACGAGGGCGGCTCCGGTCGAGGCGCCGTCGAGGTACGCCGCGAGGGCGTCCACGGCCGCGGCCGTCGCACCGCGCCCCCGCAACTCCTCGACCACGCCGGTCGGCCCGACCTTGTCGAGCTTGTCGATCGTGATCAGAACGGATGCGTGTTCTTCCGCCGCGAATCCGAACGCCTCGAGCATGCCGATGAGCAGCCGCCGGTCGTTGATGCGGATGCTGCAGCCCTCGAGCCCGAGCGCGTCGAGCGTGGCCAGTGTTGCGGTGAGCAGTTCGATCTCGGCGAGGATGCCGGCCTCGCCGATGATGTCGATGTCGCACTGCACGAACTGGCGGTACCGGCCCTTCTGCGGCCGTTCGGCGCGCCAGACCGGCGCGATCTGCACGGCGCGGAACACGGTGGGCAGCTCGGCGCGGTGGCTGGCGTANAAGCGGGCGAGCGGGACCGTGAGGTCGAAGCGCAGCCCGAGGTCGGCGAGCAGGTCGGGCTCGTCGGCGTCGGCCGCCGCCCGCAACGCTTCGGCGT
>BADC01000425.1 GCA_000333435.1 Corynebacterium-like bacterium B27
TCTTCCGATGATCGGCAACGCCTCGGCGTCGTCGCGGCTCGGCACCGCCACCCTTACGATGTCGCAGCCGGAAGCCGTGAGTTCGGCGATCTGCTGCAGGGTCGCGTTGATGTTCGGCGTCGGCGTCGTGGTCATCGACTGCACGCTCACCGGCGCGTCGCCACCGACGAGCACCTTGCCGACCTTGATCTGACGGGACTTGCGCCGCGGCGCCAGGGTTTCGGGTGCTTTGGGCATCCCTAAGTTGATTGCAGCCACGATTTCAGTCTAGGACCGCAATCTGAACAGCAGGTCGGTACGGCGAGGTCGCCGGGTGACGGATGCGCGGGCTCAGCCGAAGACGTTGATGGGCTTCACGATGTCGGCGTACACGAGCAGCGCCGTCATGCCACCGAACAGGATGACCACCACGAACGTCAGCGGCATGAGCTTCGCCGCGTCGACCGGCCCCGGGTCGCGGCGCTTGAACAGCTTGGCGAAGCCGCGACGGATGGCCTCCCACAGGGCCGCGGCGACGTGCCCGCCGTCGAGCGGGGTGAGCGGCACCAGGTTGATGACGAAGAGCGCGACGTTGAGCGAGCCGAGGAGGCCGAGCAGGCTCGCCGCCTTCGAGGCGAGCGGGATGGTGTCGATCGACGCGATCTCGCCGGCCACCCGGCCAACGCCGACCACGCTGATGGGCCCGTTCGGGTCGCGCTCCCCCGGCCCGAACGCGGCCTGCGCCACGTCGTAGAGCCGCTGCGGGAGGTTCGCCACGATGCCGACCGTGCTGGCGATGTTCTCGCCGATGAACGGGAACACGGCGGTGACGGGCTGGGGCACGAGCTCGGAGGCCGCGCCGATGCCCACGAACCCCACGTCTTCGGTCTGCTTCGTGCCGTCGGCGTTCTCGACCACCTGACCCTTGTCGTCGAGCACGTACCGCTGCGTGAGCAACGGCGTGACGCTCAGCGTGGTCTCGACGCCGTCGCGCTTCACCACGAGCGGCAACGTCTTGCCCGCCGAGTCGCGGATGATGGCCGTCGACTGCGCCCAGCTCGTGATCGGCGTGCCGCCGAGGCTCACCAGCTGGTCGCCCGGCTGGAGGCCGGCTGCGGCGCCGGGCGACTGCTGGTCGCCCGCCTCGCACTGCTGCCGGTCGCTCGTGGCGGGGAGCACGCACGCCGACACGCTGCCCACCGTCGTCGACGACTGCACGGTGCCGAAGCCCACGAGCACGATGGCGAAGAACACCACGGCGAGCACGAGGTTCATGAAGGGGCCGCCGAGCATCACGATGATGCGCTGCCAGACCGGCTTGCGGTAGAACGCGCGGTCTTCTTCGAGGCCGATGGAGAGCTGGGAGGCCTGCCGCGCATCCTGCACCATCGACTGGAAGAACCCGGTGCTGTTGGCGACCGGCTTCTCGCCGGCGCGGCGCGGCGGGAACATGCCCACCATCGAGATGTAGCCGCCGAGCGGCACGGCCTTCACGCCGTACTCCGTCTCGCCCTTCGTGCGCGAGAAGATGGTGGGCCCGAAGCCGATCATGTACTGGGTGACCTTGATGCCGAACAGCTTCGCCGGCACCAGGTGGCCCACCTCGTGCAGCCCGATGGAGACGGCGACGCCGACGGCGATGATGAGCACGCCGAGGATGAACTGCAGGACCGTTTCCACAGGAGGACATTACCCCGGGCCCACGACATCGCGCTGACCGTTGCCTGAGCGCGGCTGATGAATCCTCTGGGGGGTGGGGACGGGGGCGGGGGCGGCGCCGGTCAGGCGGCGGCGATGAGGGCGTCGGCGGTGCGCCGCGCCCAGTCCTCCGACTCGGCGAGCGACTCGCGCGTGACGACCTCGGAGGGCATCTCGTGCGCATCCACCACCCGCGCCACCGTGTCGACGATGTCGAGAAAGCCGATGCGACCGGCGTGGAACGCCGCCACCGCCTGCTCGTTCGCCGCGTTGAACACGGCCGGGAAGCTGCCGCCGGCCCGCCCCACCTGCTTGGCCAGCTCGACCGCCGGGAACGCCTCGTCGTCGAGCGGTTCGAAGGTCCAGCTCTGCGCGGTCGTCCAGTCGAGCGGCGTACCGACTCCCGCGACGCGGTGCGGCCAGTCGAGGCCGAGCGAGATGGGCAGCCGCATGTCCGGCGGCGAGGCCTGGGCGATGGTCGACCCGTCGGTGAACTCCACCATCGAGTGCACGATGGACTGCGGATGCACGGTCACTTCGATGTCGCTGAACGCGACGTCGAACAGCAGGTGCGCCTCGATCACCTCGAGCCCCTTGTTCACGAGCGTGGCGGAGTTCGTGGTGACGACGAGTCCCATGTCCCAGGTCGGATGCGCGAGCGCCTCGCGCGGCGTGACGCCCGCCATCGAGGCGCGGCTCCGCCCGCGGAACGGTCCACCGGATGCGGTGAGCACCAGCCGCGACACCTCGCCCGCCGTGCCCGAGCGGAGCGCCTGCGCGATGGCCGAGTGCTCGGAGTCGACGGGCACGATCTGCCCCGGTTTCGCGGCGTCACGAACCAGATCGCCGCCGACGATGAGGCTCTCCTTGTTGGCGAGGGCCAGCGTTCGCCCCGCTTCGAGCGTGGCGAGCGTCGGGCCGAGCCCGACCGAGCCGGTGATGCCGTTCAGCACCACGTCGGCCTCGACGTCGCGCACGATCGCCTCGGCCTCGGCGACGCCGAGCCCGGTGTCGGCCACCGCGAACTCCGCCGCCTGCACAGCCAGCAACTCGCGGTTCGTGCCGGCCACGAGGCCCACGACGTCGAACAGCTCGGGGTTCGAGCGGATGACGTCGAGCGCCTGAACGCCGATGGAGCCGGTGGAACCGAGGATGATGACGCGTCTCATCCCGCCATCATCCCATCCGCCGGCGAGGGCCGCCGCGCCCGGCTCAGCCCGCGGCGGGCGTCGAGGGCGGCGCGGAGGCCGAGGCGAGGATGTCGATCACGAACACGAGCGTGTCGGTGCCCTTGATGCCGGCCGAGTCGTTGCCGGCACTGCCGTAGCCCTGGTCCGGCGGGATCACGACGAGCACCTGCGAGCCGACGGTCTGCCCGATCATGGCCGCCGCGAAGCCCTTGACCACGCCCGTGGTCGGGAAGGTGCGCGGTCCGCCCTGGCCCCAGCTCTGGTCGAAGACGGTTCCGGTGTCCCAGACGAGCCCCTGGTACTGCACGGTGACGTTGTCGCCGTCGCCGACGACGGCGCCGTCGCCCTTCTTCAGCACCTCGGTCTCGAGGGTCGTGGGCGGGTCGGTCTTCGGCACGGTGACCGTCGGGGCACCGGTGTCGTCGAGGGTCACGGTCGGGAAGCCGTCCTGCGGCGGCTGGTCTTCGCCGTCGGCGCGCACCGGCACGATGCCCTCGACATCCGCCACCATCACCATGGAGTCGGTGCCGGCGATGCCGAGCTGGCTGTTGCCGCCGTCGCCGAAGCCCTCCGACGGCGGGATGACGGCGACCACGCGCGACCCGACGGGCGAGCACGCCACCGCATTCACGATGCCGGGGATGAACTGCGTGTCGTCGACGGTGAGTTGCAGCTGGGTGCCGCCCGGATCGAGGGTGGAGAACACCTGCTTGCCGCTGGTGCCGTTGTAGATGGTGAAGTCGATGGTGGCCACGTCACCCTGCTGCACCAGGTCGCCGTCGCCCTCGGTCACCACGGTGCGCTCGGTGCTGTCGACCGTCAGCGGCCCGGTGAACTGCGTCTTCGGTGCCGCCTTGAAGTCACCGGTCACGGTCACGCCGTTCGACGCACTGCCGGATGCGGTGGCCTGGCAGTCGCCCGACGCACCCGTCGCCGAGGGGTCGGGGCTCGACGCGGAGCAGCCCGCGAGCAGGAGAGTGGCGGCGACGGCCGCTGCGGCCAGTGCCGGAAGTGAGCGCATGGTTCCTCTTCGGGAGAGTGGTGGGGGGACGGCTGCCAGTCTGGTGCAGGCCCCTTGCATCAAGCTGATGACCCGCTGGGAGCGGGTTGGGCATCCGGTTCCGGCACGGCCGGGTCGGCCGGGTGCCGCGGGTTGCGGATGCCGATGAGCGACACCACCCCGCCGGCGAAGAAGAACAGCGCGGTCACCAGCACCACGCGGTGGAAACCCACGAGGTCGAGCACCGTCATGCCCGCCACGACGCTCGCGAGTGCCACCGCGATGAGCCCGGCCACCCGCGAGACCGCGTTGTTCACCGCGGAGGCGATGCCCGAGCGTGCCGGGTCGATCGCCCCGAGGATGGCGGCGGTCAGCGGGGCGACCGTGATGGCCATACCGAGGCCGAACACCACGACGGCCGGCAGCACCTCCGTAAGATAGGGCGCCTCGCCCGAGAAGCGGAGCATGAGCAGGAAGCCGACGCCGGCGACGATCGGCCCGACCGTCATGAACAGGCGCGGCCCCACGCGCCCGCTCAGCCGCCCGAACAGGCTCGAGAGCGTGATGAGCAGGATGCTCGTGGGCACCATCGCGAACCCAGCCCAGGTGGCGCTGTACCCGGCGACCTGTTGCAGGAACACGGCCACGCTGAAGAAGCCGAGCGAGAGGGCGCCGTAGATGAGGAAGGTGGCCACGTTGCCCACCGAGAAGTTGCGCACCCGGAAGAGCTCGAGCGGCAGCATCGGCTGCGGGGCGCGACGCTCCCAGAGCACGAACACGACGAGGGCGACGGCGCCGACGGCGAGCGGAACGAACACGACGGGCGAGCCCCAGCCGAAGTTCGCCTGCTCGATCAGCGCGAACACCGGGAAGCCGAGCCCGATCACTCCGAGGACGGCGCCGACGTAGTCGATGCGTGCGCCGGGGAGTCGCGCGTGGTCGTGCTCGAGCTTCATGAGGAGGAAGAGGGTGACTGCGATGGGCAGCACGTTGATGATGAAGACGTAGCGCCAGGAGAGCGTGTCGACCAGCACGCCCCCGACGATGGGTCCCGCGATGTTGGCCACGCTGGTGAACGCGGTCCAGGTGCCGATCGCGCGACCCTGCCCTGGGCCGCTGAAGTTCGCGAGGATGAGGGCGAGCGAGCTCGGCACGAGCAGCGCCCCGGCGATGCCCTGCACGCCACGGGCGACGATGAGGAACTCGATCGTGGGCGCGAACGCGCAGGCCAGCGACGAGACACCGAAGCCGATGAGCCCCGCGAGCAGCACCTTCTTGCGCCCGTAGACGTCGGAGAGCGAGCCGGCCAGCAGGATGACGGCGCCGAGGGTGAGGAGGTAGGAGTCCACCACCCACTGCTGGGAGGCGAGTCCGCCGCCGAGCTCGCGGCTGATGGCGGGCAGCGCCACGTTGATGACGGTGGCGTCGAGGAAGGAGATGAACGACGCGAGCACCGCGACCGCGACCACGTACTTCTGCTGCCTCGTCATCGCCGCGCTGCCGGTCGCCATGCCCCCAGTCAACTGCATCGGGGCGGTGGATGGCGACACCCCCTATCCTCTGAGCATGACTCAGCGGGAGTGGGACGTCCGTGCCGACGCGGCCCAGCGCGCGCTCACCGCACTGTTCGGCCCTCACGGACTGCGGCGCGAGTGGCGCAACACCGCGCCGTGGCGGCTGCGCCCGGCCTTCGCCTTCAACTACTGGTGGCTGGCGCACCTCATCGAGGTACGGGTCGACGCCTTCGAACGCAGCCACGATCCGGCGTGGCTGACGGATGCGCAGCGGGTGTACGAGCGGCTGCTCCGCCGCAACCGCGGCCTCGTCAACGACTACTTCGACGACATGGGCTGGCTCGGTCTCGCCCTGCTGCGCCTGCACGAGGCATCGGGCGAGGATCGCTACCTCGATGACTCGGTCGCGCTCTGGCGGCACATCGTGCAGGCGGGCTGGGAGGCATCCGGCACACCCGGCGTGCCGTGGCGCACCCAGCAGCTGCAGTACAAGAACACACCCTCGAACGGCACCTTCGCCATCCTGTCGGCGCGACTCGCGCGGGTGACCGGCTCTGCCGAGTTCGGCCGGTACGCCACCGCGACGCTGCAGTGGTTCGACGACGCCCACCTCGTCGACGACCGCACCGGACTCGTCTTCGACGGCGTGAACCGCACCGGAGACGGCTCGATCGACACCGGCTGGGTGTTCAGCTACTGCCAGGGCCTCTACGTCGGTGCACTGCTTGAGGAGTACCGGCGGCACGGGCGGGACGAGTTCGTCGCCGCGGCGGCGCACACGGCGGTGGCGGCCGTGGAGCGCCTCGCCCCCGCGGGTGTCATCGCCTCGGAGAACGCGCGCTTCGACGAGCGCGGCGGTGGCGACGTCGGTCTCTTCAGGGGTGTCTTCGTGCGCTACCTCGTCGAGCTGCTGCCGCAGCTGGCGATCGGGTCGGCCGCTCGCGCGACGCTGGAGGGCTTCCTGCGGGCGAGCACCGACGCCCTGTGGGCCGGGATGCGCGACTCCCCCGGCCTCCGAACGGGCGACGTCTGGGGCGCGCCGCCACCGCGCGCGACGTTCCTCTCGACCCAGCTGAGCGCGGTGATGGCGCTCGAGGCGCGCGCCCGGTGGGAGGCGGCGGGCTAATCGGTCGGCACGACGTTGACCTCGAGGTCGACCGGATGCGCGCTCCGCACCCGCACGACGGCGCGACGCGAGCGGTCGACGCCCGGCGGTCCGGCCACCGCGCGGATGCCAGGAACCGCGTCCACCTCGACCTCGAACAGCTGCTCGCCGGCCGATGCGGTGGCGGGCGCAGGCGTGCTCACGTCGAGGGTGGAGCGGAACACCGGGTCGGCGATCCCCACGTTGACCCGCACCGCACCGGCCCGGGTCACGGCGACGGCGGTCAGCTCGACGGTGCGGCTGAGAGCGGTGTTCAGGGGCGCATCCGTGTGCCCGTGCCGGCTCTCGAAGCGGGCGAGGACCTCCTCGCGGAAGGCTTCGCCGAGGGTGCCGCGGAGCGTGCGCCCGATCAGGAAGAGCTCGACCGGTTCGGCGCCGTGGGAATCGTCGTCAGACGGCGACGACGACACGGGGTTCATGGTGCACGGGGAAGTTCACCGAGTTGGCGATGAAGCACACCTGGTTCGCCTCGTGGTGCATGGCGGCGAGCTGCTCGTCGTCGACGGGCTCGGTCACGGTCACCACGGGCCGCAGGGTGACGCTCGTGAACCGGCCCCCGTCGCCCTCCTGCGCCATCACGCCCTCGGCGGCATCCGTGTAGTCGGTCACCACCACGCCGCGCTTCACCGCGACGTGCAGGAAGGACAGCATGTGGCACTCGCTGAGCGCGGCGAGCAGCAGCTCCTCGGGGTTCCAGCGGTCGGCGTCGCCGTGGAAGGTGCGGTCGGCCGACGCCTCGAGCGGATGCTTGCCGACGGCGGTCACGACGCTCTGCCGGCCGTAGTCGCGGTAGCCGCTGGTGCCGGTGCCGCGATTGCCAAGCCAGGCCACATCGACGCTGTAGTGATGTTCACGATTCACCCCGCCATGCTAGCCCCGGCGGCGCGGGCCCCTGGCCTAAACTTGCCTGACTATGACTGACACCATCGACACCCCGGTCGCCGCCTCGGTCGCGGCTCCTCTGTACTCGGTTCCGCAGGAGCGGAAGATCGTCACGGCGATCCCCGGCCCGAAGTCGCAGGAGCTGCACGAGCGACGCCTGGCGGTGGTGCCGCCGGGCGTGTCGAGCGCCCTGCCGGTGTACATCTCGAAGGCGAACGGGGCCGTGCTGGTCGACGTCGACGGCAACCAGTTCATCGATCTCGGCGCCGGCATCGGCGTCACCACGATCGGCCACACCGAGGCGACCGTCGTCGCCGCCGCGGCCGCGCAGTTGCAAGACCTGGTGCACACCCTGTTCACCATCACGCCGTACGAGGAGTACGTGCGGGTGGCCGAGCTGCTCGCCGAGCACACCCCCGGCGACTTCGCCAAGCGCACGGTGCTCGTGAACTCCGGCGCGGAGGCGGTGGAGAACGGCGTGAAGATCGCCCGCAAGCACACCGGCCGCAACGGTGTCGCGGTGCTCGAGCACGCCTACCACGGCCGCACGAACCTCACGATGGCCATGAACTTCAAAGCCGCGCCCTACTCGACCGGCTTCGGGCCGTTCGCCGGCGACGTCTACCGCGCGCCGAACTCCTACCCGTACCACGACGGGCTCTCCGGCACGGAGGCCGCGGCCCGCACCATCAACTACCTCGAGAAGACGGTCGGCGCGGCCGACCTCGCCTGCCTCGTGGTGGAGCCCATCCAGGGTGAGGGCGGATTCGTGGTGCCGGCCGAGGGCTATCTGCCGGCCCTGCAGGAGTGGTGCACGGCGCAGGGCATCGTCTTCATCGCCGACGAGATCCAGAGCGGCATGGCCCGCACGGGTGCCTGGTTCGCGAGCGAGCACTTCGGGCTGGTGCCCGACATGGTTCTCTCGGCCAAGGGCATCGCGGGCGGTCTGCCGCTCGCGGGCGTCACGGGCCGCGCCACCATCATGGATTCGGCGCAGCCCGGTGGCCTCGGCGGCACATTCGGCGGCAACCCGGTGGCG
>BADC01000424.1 GCA_000333435.1 Corynebacterium-like bacterium B27
GGAACGCGGCGATGAACTCGGGGTCGTAGTGGTAGAGGATGGGCGACCCGAGCGCCGCCTGGGTGCGCGCCGAGACGGTGACGGGACCGGCCGAGAGCGTGAAATCGGGGTATGCCATGGAACTGCCTTTCTGGAGCGGCGGAACGCGCGTCAGCGCGCGCCCCGGGTGTACGGAGCGCCGAGGGCCGGAGGCACCACGGAGCTGCGCGCGAAGATGATGAGGGTGAGGATGACCACCACGAACGGCAGCATCTTGATGAAGTCGGCCGGCACCGCGAAGCCGAGCACCTGCAGCGCCGGGCCGATCGCCACGGCGAGACCGTAGATGAACGAGGTGATGACCACGAGCACGATCCGGCCACGGGAGAGCATGGTGATGACGATCGCGATGAAGCCCAGACCGTTGGTGATGAACGGGGTGAACGTCGCGGTGGTGAGCTCGGCCAGGTAGGCGCCGCCGAGGCCCACGAAGGCGCCGCCCAGGATGACCGCCTGCGACCGGATGCGCACCACGCTGCCGCCCGCCGCATCCAGCGACGACGGCTTCTGCCCGGCCGACCGGATCGACAGGCCCCAGTTGGTGCGGGTGAGGAAGAACCCGACGGCGGCCGCGAGGAGGAGCGACACCCAGAAGATGCCCGACTGCTGGAAGATCGCCGGACCCACGACGGGGATGTCGGAGAGCAGCGGGATCGGGAGGGAGGGCGCGGTGCCGAGGCTCGTGCTCGACTTGGCGTAGTTCTGCAGGTAGAGCACGCTCGTGAGGCCCTCGCCGATCAGCGTGACGGCGAGACCGATGACGATCTGGTTGAGCCCGAGCCACACGTTCAGCACGAGCATCGCGAGGTTCGCGAGCACCCCGCCCACGGCCCCGGCGAGCATCCCGAGCCAGAAGTTGCCCGTGGTGAGGGTCACGACGAAGCCCGAGAACGCGCCGATCAGCATCACCCCCTCGATGCCGAGGTTCAGCACGCCGGCCTGCTCGCCGATGGTCTCACCCACCGACGCGAGCAGCAGGGGCATGGTCTGCGCGATGACCGTGACGATGAACACGGTCACGAAGGCCGCGGAGAGCGCGGTCATGAGGACTTCCTTCCGCCGAGGCCCTGGAACGGCCGGTACAGGGTGCGCCGCAACCCGGGCGGCAGGTAGCTCTGGCCGAGCCGGCTGCGTTCGCCGACGTACTCCGTGATGGTCATGAAGATGAGGATGAGACCCACGATCACGAGCAGGAAGTCGACGTTGAGGCCCGCCTGCTGCGCCGCGAGCGTGCCGCCGGTGGCGAGCACCGCGTAGAACGCGACGAGCGGGATGGCGGCGAGCGGGCTCAGCCGGGCGAGGAACACGAACGGCATCACGGCGTCGCCGTAGTGCGGGTCCCAGTTCGCCCGCTGGTAGGTGAACTGACCCAGCACGTCGATCGAGCCGGCGAAGGCGATCAGGCCACTCGAGATCGCGAAGAGCAGGATGACCATCCAGGTGGAGTTGATGCCCACGTGCCGAGCGGCTTTGGGACTCGCCCCGAAGATGTCCATCCGCAGCCCGAACGAGGTGCGGCTCAGCACGAACTGCGCCACCACGGCGAGGATGATCGCGATGAGGAATCCGACGTGGATCTCGGTGCCCGGGATGTACGGCAGCAGCTGGTCGTCGGGGATGACGGCGGTCTGCGGCATGGGCGTGTCGGGGTCTTTGAACGGCCCTTTGATGAGGAGGTTCACCACGCCCACGGCGATGAACGACATGACGAGCGAGGTGATGATCTCGTTCGTGCCGTACCGCGCCTTGAGGATGGCCGGGATGAGCGACCAGACGGCACCCACCAGGATGGCGCCCACGAAGATGACGAGCGTCGCGAGCCACGCGGGCAGGGCGGCGAACAGGTACGGGCCCGCACCGGAGGCGACGACTGCGCCGAGGAGGTACTGGCCGTTGTAACCGAGGTTCCACAGTTGCCCACGGAACGCGACGATGAGCCCCACCGCGATGATCACGAGCGGCGCCATCAGCACGAGGCTGCGCTGCCAGTTGTCGCCGGTGAGGCCGTAGGTCCAGACCCCGGCGAAGAAGTCGAGCGGGTTCGACCCCATCGCGAGCATGATGAAGCCCGCCACGACGAGGGCGAGGATGACGGGAAGGATCGACCGCACCAGGGCGTCCA